>CAVGBY010000043.1:0-9931 GCA_963627355.1 uncultured Prevotella sp.
TAAAGCACTGCAAAGCGTCTTTCCGCGATTTCTGATTCAACTGTGGCGTCGTTCGCCGCAATGCGTTCGTTCTGTTTCTGGGTAAATTCAACGCACTGCTTGGCGTTGTGGATATTTTCCGGCAAAAATTCGTATACATCAAGAGAAACTGGAATTTCTGGAATATCTTTGTCATAAAGCCGGTAGCATGAAATCTTGTTTTTTCTGGCCCACTTGCGAAGTTCCTTGTATTTTTTCTTTAGGCGGTTAGAAAATAATTCAGCCTGATATTCATTCTTGTTTTCCATGCCGGCAATTTTAGCACGCTGTAAAAATGTTTGGAAGTGCAGGGCATAAAAAAAGGCGGGCAACCGCCTTGCGCTCCAAACCTTGCGGTTTTGCGCTATCCACCGTGCGGGGACACCCCGCAACGCCCCGATAGTTTACGCGCAACGCCCCAAGAGTTTGCTTTGAAAACCCGATGTTTTACGCGCAACGCCCGGTTTGTGTCTGTTTTGTGTCTTGCCCCCTAAAAAAGTTTGTGTTAAATTAAAAGCAGCAAATTTCAGGGGTTTTTTATGGCGATGAATGTAATTGTCGGGCAGTCTGGTGGTCCTACTTGTGTAATAAATTCAAGTTTGGCTGGAGTTTTTAAGGCTTCAAAAAATCTTGGTGTAAAAAAAGTATACGGAATGTTGCACGGAATCAAGGGGCTTCTGAACGACGAGTACATTGACCTTGACGAAAAGTTTAAAAGCAACATAGACATTGACTTATTAAAAAGAACTCCCGCATCGTTTTTAGGCTCGTGCCGTTTCAAATTGCCGGAGATTGAGCAGGACGAAGAAATCTACAAAAAAATCTTTGCAAAACTGGAGTCGCTTTCTGTAGGATATTTTTTCTACATCGGCGGAAACGATTCCATGGACACAATAAAAAAACTTAGCGACTACGCGGAAAAAATCGGAAGCAAAATCTGTTTTGTCGGTGTTCCAAAGACAATTGACAATGACCTTGCCATGACAGACCATACTCCGGGGTTCGGAAGTGCGGCAAAATACATTGCCACAACCCTAAAGGAACTTGTGTGCGACTGCCGTATCTACGACTGCGAGGCTGTTACAATTGTAGAGATTATGGGAAGAAATGCCGGATGGCTTGCGGCAAGCGCGGCTCTTGTGCGTGGAGAGGACTGCGAGGGCGTTGATATGATTTTCCTTCCGGAAAAAGTCTTTGATGTTGATTTTTTTATGCGCCGTGTAAAGGAAATTGTGCAGAATAAAAAGTATTGCGTTGTTGCCCTTAGCGAGGGCGTTCGCCTTGCGGACGGAAGGTTTGTCTGCGAGCTTGCGAGCGAGCAGGCTGCGGTGGACGCGTTCGGCCACAAAATGATGAGCGGAAGCGCAAAATATCTTGAGACATTGATAAAAGACACAATGCATATAAAGGCACGTGCAATAGAAATTTCAACGCTGCAGAGATGTGCGAGCCATTTTGCAAGCCTTACAGATATAGAGGAGGCGTTCAACTGCGGGGAAACTGCTGTTCATGCCGCAATCACAAAGAATGAGACAGGAAAAGTTGTCTGCATGCTGCGCGAATCAGAAGTTCCATATAAAATTTCCTACGAGACCGCAGATGTACACAAAATCGCAAATGTGGAGAAAAAAGTTCCTCTTGAATGGATTACAGATGACTACATTGCGGACGAGGCTGTTCACTATATCCGTCCGCTTATTCAGGGCGAGTTGAATCCTATTATGAACGATGGACTTCCGCGTCAAATAAGGTTGTAACTATAGGTAAAAAAGTTTATATTTAACCTTATGAACTTTACAGAATTTAATTTAAATGATGATTTGTTAAAAGGATTGCAGGCCGCTGGGTACGAGACTTGCACGCCTGTGCAGGAGCAGGTTTTAAAGATGTCGCAGGATGGTTCCGACCTTTATGTGCAGTCGCAGACAGGAACTGGAAAAACTGCAGCTTACCTTGTTGCTATAATACAAGAAATGCTTTCAAAAGAGGAAAAAAAAGGAAAGAAAGCGCTGGTTATGGTTCCGACCCGGGAACTTGCTGTTCAGGTCGAGGAAGAGGCAAAGACATTGTGCAGCGCCTCAAAATTAAAGACTGTCAGCGTTTATGGCGGAGTAGGCTACGAAAAGCAGATTTCTGCCATAAAGCGTGGCGCTGATATTATTATCGGAACTCCGGGACGTCTTATCGATCTTTGCGAGGGCGGAAATTTAAGCCTTGCGGATGCGTCGTTTGTTGTCTGTGATGAGGCAGACCGTATGTTCGACATGGGATTTTACCCGGATCTGCGGAAAATCCTTAAGCTTGTTCCAAAAAGCGAGGAACGGCAGACAATGCTTTTCAGCGCGACATTGAATACTTACGTGAAAAACCTTGCGTGGGAATACACACGCGACCCTAAAGAGATTGAAATTGAGGCTGAAAATATTACAGTAACCGAAATTGACCAGGAGCTTTTCCACGTTTCAAGCGATGAAAAAATGAAGCTTCTGATTGGAACGCTAAAAAACGAGAATCCTTCAAGCGTGATTATTTTCTGCAATACAAAACGAAGCTGCGAGGTTATCGCAAAACGCCTTGAAATCAACGGAATAAAAGCCGGATTTATTATCGGTGATCTGCCGCAGTACAAGCGTCTTAAGATTCTAAAGGATTTTAAGGCAGGAGAATTAAAAGTTCTTGTGGCAACGGATGTCGCTGCCCGCGGAATTGATGTTAACGACCTTGCGATGGTTATAAACTATGACCTTCCGAACGAGGCTGAAAATTATGTTCACCGGATTGGACGAACCGCACGCGCGGGAAAATCTGGAAAAGCATACACTTTCTGCTCTGAGCAGGATGTCTACAATCTTCCGGCAATTGAACGCTATATCGAGATGCAGATTCCGGCAAAAGTCGCTTATCCGGAGCAGATGATGGAAGACAAGAGTGCTGGAATTTATATAAAGACTGAATATCAGCACGATGATGACGATTTCCACGGCGGACACAGACGCGAGAGTTATAGACATTCAGAAAAACGTGGCGAAAGATACGAGCATGGCAAAAAACGTTCAGATTTCAACTCTAAAAAGGAAAGGGACGATAAGAAGCCGTATAAACGTAATTCTTTCAATGACAAGAAAATCAATCCGGATGAACTTGCAGGAATGTCTTATGAAGAGCGGATGAAGCTTTACAAAGAAAAATATGGCTCAAAAAAAACAGTTTCTGGTCGAAATTCTTCTGGAAAAGCTTACAAAAAAACTGGATATTCAAAATCTTCACCGGCAAACAAAAATTATAGGAATAAAAACTATAAAAATAATTACAGCAATGAAAAAACTGCGCAGAAAAAACCAGTGGCTAAAAAAGGTCTTTTTGCAAAACTCAAGGCTTTGTTTGGAAAAAAATAACATTTTATGGCAAAAAACTAAAAGGATTGAAAATTGATTACTGTAAATGACGTTAGTGTAAGTTTCAGCGAAAAACCGCTGTTCAAAGATGTAAATTTAAAGTTCACAAATGGAAACTGCTATGGAATTACCGGTGCGAATGGCGCTGGAAAATCAACTTTTCTAAAGGTTCTTTCCGGCGAAATTGACCACGATTCGGGAACTATTTCAATTTCTACAGGCGAGCGAATGGCTGTTCTTAAGCAGGACCACTTTGCATACGATTCGTATTCTGTAAAAGATACGGTTATGATGGGCTACCCGAAACTGTATGAGCTTACAAATGCGATAAACGAAATTTATGCAAAAGAGGATTTTTCTGACGAGGATGGAATAAAAGCCAGCGAAATGCAGGCTGAGTTCGGCGAGCTTGGCGGTTATGAGGCAGAGAATCAGATTGAGCAGATGCTTTCGGGTCTTGGGCTTGAGGAGGAATTCCACGACAAGATGATGAGTGATCTGGACGAAAGCCAGAAAGTCCGCGTTCTTTTGGCGCAGGCAATTTTTGGTAATCCGGATATTCTGCTCCTTGACGAACCTACGAACGGTCTTGATATTGAATCTATCTCATGGCTGGAAGACTGGCTTTTGAATTTTGAGAATACGGTTATTGTTGTAAGCCACGACCGGCACTTCTTGAACACAGTCTGCACATATATCTGCGATATTGACTACGGAAAAATCACCCAGTTTGCCGGAAACTACGATTTCTGGTATCAGATGACACAGGTTCTTCAGAAGCAGGCAAGGGAACAGCAGAAAAAAGCCGAGGATAAGATGAAGGACCTGAAGGAGTTCATTCTTCGTTTTAGTTCAAATGCCGCAAAATCAAAGCAGGCTACGAGCCGCAAAAAGATTTATGATAAACTTGCCCAGTCTGTTGAAGAGCTTCCTGTTTCAACTAGAAAATTCCCTTATGTAAATTTCAAGGCAGACCGAGAAATCGGAAACAACGTGCTTGACATAAAAGGAATTGACTACGAGGAGGACGGAGTTCAGCTTTTAAAGAATTTCACCCTTAATGTCGGAAGAACTGATAAGATCGCTTTTGTCGGAATTGAACATAACTCAATCTCCGCGTTGTTTGACATAATCAACGGAGTGAAAAAACAGCAGGTCGGCGAAATTTTGTGGGGACAGACAACAAGCCACACATATCTTCCGCGCGATAACTCAAAATATTTTGACAACAACTACAATATCACAGAATGGCTTAAGCAGTATTCAAAAGAGCAGGATGACGCGTATGTGCGTGGATTCCTGGGAAGAATGCTTTTTAGCGGTGACGAGTCCCTGAAAAAAGTAAAAGTTCTTTCAGGTGGTGAAAAAGTTCGCTGTATGCTTTCAAAGCTGATGCTTTCCGGAGCAAATGTCCTTATTCTTGATGATCCTACAAACCATCTTGACCTTGAGGCTATTCAGTCGCTGAACGAGGCTCTGATAAATTTCCCGGGCGTTGTGCTTTTTACAAGCCATGACCATGAATTTGTCCAGTCTGTTGCAAACCGGATTATAGAAATCACTCCAAACGGAACTATCGACAAGATGACTTCGTTTGACTCGTATATTTCTGATGATTCTGTTACCGAACAGAGAAAGAAACTGTACGAAGGCACTGGCAAAAAGATTAAATTCAGATTTTAGTTTGCGGAGAATTTCTTCAGCATATCTGCAAAGATGTCTTTTGCGGTTTCTTCTGAAACTTCTTTTTGCGGCTCGTGGTATTCAACAAGATTCTGGGGAATCTCGTCAAGAAAACGGCTCGGCTCACATTCTACAATTGCCTGCATTTTTCTTCTTTTTTGGCAGGAAGAAATCAGGAGTTTTTCTCTTGCGCGGGTGATTGCGACGTAAAAGAGCCGTCTTTCTTCCTCCACGTTTCCATCGTTTTCGTCAACTGAACGCTGGTGGGGAATTAATCCTTCTTCCGCACCGGCAATGAAAACCACAGGAAATTCCAGACCTTTAGATGCGTGTATTGTCATAAGATTGACTTTTCCCTTGTCGTTCTCGTCATCACCATTGTCTCGGCTCATAAGAGTTATTCTGTTCAGATAGTTAAAAAGGCTTGGATTTGCGTTGTCCGGGTCAATTTCCCAGCGTTCCATCATTTCCAGAAGAAGTTCAATATTTTTTAGTTTAAATCGGACTGCTTTTTCACTTTTTGAATATTCGGTGATCAGATAATCCTTGTAGTTTATTTCTTCCACCATCTCGCGCACTTTTTTTGAAAGCCCCCGGCCGCCCAAAAGTTTCTGTCGGTTCGACTCAATCAGGTTCACAAAATCCTGCAAATCTTCCTTTAAATTTTCGCTGGCTGCGCTTTCTTCTGCCTGAACCAGCGACTGGATTGCCGTCCACAGCGTTGAGCCAAGTTTTTCCGCCTCGTCGTTTATTACTTGGATTGCCGCTCGTCCGATTCCACGTCGGGGTACATTTATAATGCGCAGAAGATTTATATCATCATCGTGGTTTGCTATGACACGCAGGTAACTTATCACGTCTTTTATCTCTTTGCGTTCAAAAAAACTTGTTCCGCCGCTCATAGTGTATGGAATATTTGACTGCAGGAACGCTTCTTCTATGTATCTGGACTGCGTGTTCGCCCGGATTAAAACTCCAAAGTCATCGTAAGTCTTTTTTTCTTCCATTGCGATTCCCTGGATGCTTTCCGCAATAAAGTTCGCCTCTTCAGTCTCATTTTCGGGCATATAGATTTCAATAGGTTTTCCTTCGCCTTTGCCTGACCAGAGTTTTTTGTCTTTTCTGTTTGTATTGTGAGAAATAACGCCGTTCGCCGCGTCCAGAATTGTTCCGGTTGAACGGTAATTCTGCTCAAGCCTTATTTCTGTTACATTAAAATCTTTTTCAAAATTGATTATGTTCTGGTAGTCAGCTCCGCGCCAGCTGTAGATTGACTGGTCATCATCCCCGACAACCGCAACATTCTCGTCTGCAAGCAGGTGCATCAGCTCGTACTGCTGGTGGCTTGTGTCCTGAAATTCATCCACCATTATATATTTGAACCGCTCCTTGTAGCGTGCAAGGACGTCCGGATTTTCCCGGAAAAGTTTTATCGGAAGCACAATAAGGTCGTCAAAATCAACCGCGTTGTAAAGTTTCAGTCCTTCCTGATAACAGTCGTACAGCTCACGGTACATATCGTTTTCTGTCTGCCAGTTTTTTCTTCCTGTCTTTATGTTTGAAAAAAGCTGGCTTATCTTGTAAATATCAAGCGCGTCCGGGGAAAATTTGAGTTCGCGGCCACATTCCTTTATAAGGGCGGTTCTGTCTGTTTCGTCATATATTGAAAAATTTTCCCGGTAGCCAAGTTTGTCTATGTCAGCGCGAAGAACTTTTACGCCGAACGCGTGGAACGTTGAAACCGTTAGATTCTGAAGTTTTCGCTGTGTAAGCTCCTTTACACGGTCCGCCATCTCTTTTGCGGCTTTGTTTGTGAAAGTAAGCGCAAGAATCTGGCTTTGCGGAATCCCCAAGTCAAGCATATGGGCAATTCTGAACGTTATTACGCGTGTTTTTCCGCTTCCGGCCCCTGCGATAATAAGAATCGCGCCGTTTACAGTTGTTACAGCCCTGTATTGTTCCGGGTTAAGTTCATTTCTGAGTGTTTCCAAGTCTAAAGCCATAGAATGAAAATTAACATTCTATTGCGTTTTTATCAATATTTGTTAAAATTGAATGGATAATTTCTTTCACTTTTCTGAAGAAAATCGTAAAATAAAAATCTGAGGATTTATTATGAATACAGCCGTAAGCGCATTTCTTTCTAGACACAATTTTGTAAGACACATTGACGTAAATTTTGTTTCAGAGTCAATTCTTGACGACATGAACCGCGGTCTTTGCGGAAAAAAAGCGGATGAGGACATGATTCCTACATGGTGTCTGCCACCGGAAAAATCGATTACAGACAAAAAAGTTATTGTAATTGATGCCGGCGGAACAAATTTCCGCTCAAGCCTTGTTACATTTGACGAAAAAGGAAACGCTTCAATTTCGGAAATGAAAAAGACAAAAATGCCTGGCGTTGAAAAAGAACTAGGCAAAAAAGAATTTTTTGACGAATTTGCAAAAAATCTTGAGCATCTTAAAGGAATGGCTGACACAATCGGATTCTGTTTTTCTTATCCCATGGAAATCACAAAAGATGGAGACGGAATTCTTCTTGGTTTTTCTAAGGAGGTAAAGGCTCCGGAGGTAATTGGCAGCGCAATCGGAAAATGCCTGAAAGCCGCGCTTGTTGAGCATGGGTGGAAAGAGCCGAAAAAAGTTACAATGCTGAATGATACTGTGGCGGCTCTTCTTGCCGGAAAAGCCGCGGCAAAAGGTTATCCGTATTCTTCTTATGTAGGTTTTATTCTTGGAACAGGAATGAATGCGGCTTATATCCAGCCGGAGATTCCTTCCCTCAAAGGATTTAAGAAACAGATTGTTGTCTGCGAGTCTGGAAAAACAAAAAATGTGATTCTTTCTGATTTTGACAAGGCGTACGATGCAAAATCTCAGAAACCGGGGACTTTTTTTATGGAAAAACAGTGTTCCGGCGCTTATCTTGGAGCGGTTGCCCTTGAAATGATAAAGGTTGCCGCAAAAGAGGAGCTTTTTTCAGAGAAACTTGCCTCTGCGGTTTTGAATCTTGAAAGTTTTACAACAATAGAAATGAACGAATTTCTTCATGCTCCGTACAGCACAGAAATTTCTTTTGGAAAAATCGTTGCTGAAAATAATGGAACACAGGAAGATTACGATATTCTTTACGAGCTTTTTGATGCTTTGGCTGAACGTTCTGCCCGTTGCGCGGCCGCGATTCTTACCGCCGCTGTTGTTCAGAGCGGGGAAGGAAAATGCGCGTCAAAACCTGTCTGCATAAACTGCGACGGTTCAACATTCTGGCTTACATACAAGCTCTCTGCACGTGTTCATGGCTATCTTGATGATGTTCTTACACGCCAGAAAGGTCTTTACTGGCATATCGTATGTCTGGATAATGATATTACAATTGGAACTGCGATTGCGGGACTTGTTGAATAGTTTTTGTGTATAGGAGAAAATCGTGAAGGCAATCGGAAAATCTATAGTTCTCATAATGCTGATTATTATAATGGTGCTTGGAGGTCTTTTGTGGTTCGACTTTCTTGGCGTTGTCCATATAAAGTCAGTGTTTTCTCCGCTGTATAAAATTCTTGGAAAAGAGCCGCAGACTTCTATAACGGCGACTTCAACAAATCCTATTGTCGCAGATTTGGATCAGGACCGAATCAACAAGCAGCGGGAGGCGATTGATTTGCGTGTTGAGGAGCTTGACAAGAGGGAAAGTGAGATTGCCCAGAAAGAAAAACTGAATGAGCAGATTGCTTCTGAACTTTCAAACCGTGAAAAATCACAGGAAGAACGAGAAAAAACATTTAACCAGACGCTAAAACAGTACGATGATAAAAATGTAAACATAGAACAGATTGCCGCAAACCTTAACGGAATGCGTCCGGAGGCGGCTGTAAATATCCTTGTCGCGATGGATGACCAGACTGTTATCGATGTGCTTCGCAAGGTTGAGGAAATTGCGGCCAGAAACGGAACTTCTTCTATGGGATCGTACTGGCTTTCCCTAATGCCTGCGGAGCGTGCCGCGGAGATTCAAAGGAAAATGCTTAGTAAGCCTGAATCCCTAAAGTAGCTTAAAAGGCAATTCGTTCATGTTTTACTGGAGGAATTGCCATGCAGCAATTGACTGTTCAAAATCAACTTGATTTTTCAAATTTACAACATCTGGCATCCCGGCAAAATTCATTTAGCAAAAATGATTCATATTCGTCAAAATCTTTTTCGGATTTTATGAATGAGGCAAAATCTGTTTCGGACGCAGTTTCTGGCTCTGAGCCGGAGAATGGGCCGGAACCTGAGAAGGTTGTTCAAAAAACTGATGAAAAATTTGAAAATGCTGAAAAAAAATCAGAAGTTTCAAAAAAAGAAGATTCTGAAATTCCAGAGGAAAAGTCAGTTTTAAAAGAGTCAGAAAAGATTGATGAAAGACTTTCTGAAAAAATCCAGAAAAAAACTTTTGCAAAAAATGATGAGTCTGAAAAATCAGAAAACGCAAAAAAAACTGATTTTAGCCAGGTAAATCCGGAAAATATAAAAGAAGTCTCTGAAAAAACTTTAAAAAAATCAGAAGTTAAAAATTCAAAAGAAGAGAAGGCTTTAAAATCTGAGCAAAAAACAAAAAATCAGCCTGAAAACGAAGATTTCACCTTGGAAAATTCGGTTGTTGCCTCTGGTTCTGCGGCAGAATTTTTAAATGAAAAGGTAACTTTTAATTCATCAGATTTTGAAAATTCAGACTTTGCCGGTGAAGATTCTGAAAAAATCGGTGAAACTGATACAAACAACGAAAAAACTTTTTTTCTTGATAAAGACAAGAAAATTTCTGTGCAGGATTTCCGTTCTGAAAACACCGAAAA
>CAVGBY010000043.1:9941-14979 GCA_963627355.1 uncultured Prevotella sp.
GAAAAAAATACCGCTGAAAAAAATACAAAATCTTCCGTGGAAATTTCAGAAATTCGCCGCGATGAAAAGAACAATCCGCAGGTCATAATGGAATTTGCCGCCGCAAACGCGAACCAGAACATTGTTTCTTCTGATAATCAGACGGCAGGCGCAAACGGCTCGAATTTTCAGGCGATGCTTTCTAATCAAATTCAGGAAAATGCAGGAGAAATTGTCAAGGCTGGAAATATTGTCCTAAAAGATAATGATGTCGGCTCAATAAAACTGATTCTTCATCCGGAAAGCCTTGGAAATGTGAAGATTGACTTGAGTCTTCATGAAAAGAATATCACCGGAAAAATTATTGTCGCGACACAGGAAGCATTCAACGCATTCAAAGAAACTGCTGAAAACTTAAAGCAGGCGTTTACGCAGAGCGGTTTTGATTCTGCCGGGCTTGAGCTTTCGCTTGCAAATCAGGGCTTCAGTCAGAATCATTCTGGCGAAAATCAGAATAATCCTGCGGCTGAGTTTGCCATGCGAAAAATTTATGGCGAGCTGAATATTTTTTCTGAGGAAAATTTTGAGGAAATTGAAAATCTTGAAATTTCTTCAAGGAATTCTGTAAACATCGTTGCATAAATTCCGATTATAAAAAAGAACTTCTAAAAAAAAATAGAAATTCAAAAGACGGTAAATCCGTAAAGGGGTACTGATATGGTAAATGAACTGACTACAACCATGAATTCAAGTGAAAAGTTTGCTGTTGACAATGCGGTAAACAATTTCAACAAAACTAACACTGTAAATGGACGTACAGCATCACAGCAGTTGGGTAAAGATGACTTTTTAAAGCTTCTGATTACCCAGCTTACAAATCAGGACCCTACTAGCCCGATGGAAGATACTCAGTTTATTTCCCAGATGGCTCAGTTTTCATCGCTTGAACAGATGACAAACATGAATGAATCGTTCAATAAGATGGTCGGCGTGATTAATTCTTCGCAGGCGGCAACTACTTTGGGAAAGACTGTTGAGCTTGACATTGGTGATTCAACAACGCAGGGTGTGGTAGAGGCGACATCTTTTGGAGCTAATCCGCAGGTAATGGTAAACGGTATGTACTACGATATGGCAAAAATCAAAGCCATTTACAACTAATCAGGTAATAAGCAGGAGAACATAGATTATGATGAGATCACTTTATTCTGGCGTTTCTGGTTTGCAGAACCATCAGACAAGAATGGACGTAATTGGCAATAATATTTCCAACGTGAACACAACCGGATTCAAACGCGGACGTGTGAATTTTCAGGATATGATAAGCCAGCAGGTTGGCGGTGCCGCAAAACCGACTGAGGAACTTGGTGGTGTGAACCCGAAAGATGTTGGTCTTGGTATGACGGTTGCGACAATCGAGCAGGTTTTTACACAAGGAAACCTTCAGACAACTGGAGTTTCAACTGATGTTGCGATTCAGGGAAACGGTTTTTTTATCCTGAAAAATGGCGAGGAAAGTTTTTATACACGAAATGGTCAGTTTGGTCTTGATAGCGATGGAACTCTTGTGAATCCTGCAAACGGTCAGCGCGTTCAAGGTTGGATGGCACGTGATTTGAACGGTGAGCAGATTGTCCAGACAGCCGCAACTCCTACAGATTTGGTCATACCGGTTGGCTCAAAAGATCCTGCTAAAGCTACAGAAAATGTTCTTTTTGCCTGCAACTTGAACAAGAATACTCCCGAAATCCTGGATGGCGCGAGCGAAAGCGATATTGCAAAGGGAACTTGGGGAACAGAACAGAAGATTTATGACAGTTTTGGAAACGAGCATCTTCTTTCAGTTTCATTTACAAAAGTTCCTGGAGTCGCAAACTCTTGGCAGGCAACTGTAAATGTTGATTCAGACAATGCGGATTTTACACAGACTCGTGTCGGGCTTGGAACAACTGATGGCGTTCAGAACACTTTTGTCGTGAATTTTGATAATTATGGCCAGCTGGCAAGCGTTGAAGATTCTTCTGGAAATCTTTCGAACCAGGAAGGAGAAATCGTTCTTCAGACTTCGTTTACAGTTCCAAATGCAAATGCCGATGAAAACGGAAATCCATACCGACAGTCATTCAGCATTAATCTTGGAACAATCGGCAGTATGAAGAATACAATCACACAGTCTGCCTCTAAGTCTACAACAAAGGCTTACAGTCAGGACGGATATACTCTTGGTTATCTTGACAACTTCAAGATTGATTCAAGCGGAACAATTACTGGGGTTTATTCAAACGGAACAAACCGCGTAATCGGACAGCTTGCCCTTGCTACATTCGCAAACGACCGCGGTCTTGAAAAAGCCGGAGACAATACTTATGCCGAAACAAACAACTCTGGTCAGGCTAATATAGGTGAATCTGGTGTTGCCGGAAAAGGTTCGCTGCTTGCCGGCGCGCTTGAAATGTCAAACGTTGACCTTTCAGAACAGATGACGGATATGATTGTAACCCAGCGTGGATTCCAGTCAAACGCAAAGACAATCCAGACTGCGGATACATTGCTTGAAACAGTTCTTACCTTAAAGCGATAATAGGTAAATAGTAGAAAATAAAAAATGGCGGAAGATTAATTCCGCCATTTTTTTTTGAGTCAAACAAAAATAAGACTAATTCTTGAAATTCAATCCTAATCCTACAGACCAGTAGTTTGTCTTTACGTTGTAAGCGCCGTTCAGCGCAATCTGGAATTTTGCGAGAGTAATTCCTAAGCCGCCAAAAAATTGAGTGGAAACATTGTCCGTGCCGAAGTTCTTTGTTTCTGAACTTTTGTCTGAATCACTTAAGTCGCCCTGTTTTTCGCCGTCTACAAAAGTGTCATATTTCCAGTCGTATTCATTTATTGTTTTTGTTGTAAAAAGTTTTGTTCCGATGTATGGCTCAAAAATAAGAAATTTCTTTGAAACCTGCGCTTCCGCAAAAAGAGTATGCGTTTTAGAAGAAAGACTTACTTCGCTTTTAAGGTCGGCTGAATATGTTTTTGGAACACCATTAATTTCATAAGTTGAATTTGTTTCAAAAGTTTTGTTCGCCTCAAAGTCAAAAGAAAGAGTTGAATAAATATATCCGCCACCAACACTGAATTTTGGCAGAAGCCCCGCGCCGTCCATAATTGCATAACGCACATCAAATCCGAGTGTAGTGTAGTCAAGGCTGGCCTTAAAATCGTCGAAGGTTATATCTTTTATTCCATTAAAAGTTGTTGCTCCGTAAATTCCTAAGTCAAAAGGAAGAATGATTCCACCCAACCTGAATGTAAATGCCGCTGTTGGAGCCGGAATATTTGCCGGAATGTCAAAATCAATCTTGAAATTGTCTGTGGCATTTCCATCTTTCAGCGTTTCAGAAATTCCATCAGAAAGGTCTGACATTGCATCTTTTAATGTTCCGGTTTTTATAAAAGTTCCTGCAAATGAAGTTCCGGCTGTAAAATGCATTGGAATCGACGGAAAGAATTTCCCTATGCACGCATCCGGTTGAACGCCTAAAAGCGAGGAATTTTCCGGTAAAATTTCTGAAATCATATCATTAGTTTTTTCAAGCGCTCCAGAAATCTTGTTCCGGCTGCTTTCTTTTGTAGTCTGTGCGCCAGCCGATGTTAAGATTGCGGCCACGATAATTGTAGACAAAATTTTTTTCATATTTGGCTCCGTTGAATTTTCGGTTTTTAGTATTCTACAATAATTTATGTAAAAAGACAAAAAAAAAGACATCCCATTTAGGAATGTCTTTATGCCACCGGTTGGAATCGAACCAACCACACGCAGATTTTCAGTCTGCTGCTCTACCAACTGAGCTACAGCGGCGTTGTGATGTTTTTAATAATATAGAAAACAAGATTTTGTGTCAACATCAAAAACCAAAAAAATTAAAAAAAAGTGATTTTTTTTTGGGGGGGGGGCGCGGTGGCGGATTCTCTTTCGTTACTAAATTAATAAAACTCGGGTATTCGCTCCCATTCGCTCTGGCAATAATCTTTTTCTTGTTAGATTGTCTTTTGTAACTTATAATTAAGATATGAAATGGTTGATTATATCTGAAAAAACTTCATCTGGTTCAGATTTGAATAAAATTTTGCGGGAAAAATTTCCGGAATCAGAGTCTTTTTCTGAATCTCTTTGCACGGAGTTAAAATTAGACTTTGAATTTTTGTGCGGAATGACTCATGCTGTTATTCTTTGCCCCTTGAATATCAATTCTTCAGTTTCATATGTTTCCGGATTTCTTTTGGGGCAGGGAACAAAGATTTTTACGACTGACACGGAGATTTCTTCTGGTTCGCTGGATTCAGGCTTGATTCAGTCCTTTGCGGATGAAAAAAGTCTGGCTTTGTTTATAAAGGAATCTTCTTCCGAAATTTTGCAGGAACAGCTTGAGGAAGATTCGTACAATTATCTTTTTGAGAACGGCTATCCTTTTGACGGCGAAAATTTTGCCCGTCATATAGCAAAATGGAACAAAGAAATTTGCAGGCGCTACGTTGACGCGGGGATGGATGTTAATACTACTGATTCGGATGGAACTCCGATGCTGAATATCGCTGCCCGCTCTGATAATCTTGAGGCTGTAAAATGGCTTGTTTCTTGCGGCGTGCGGCTTGACTCAGTTTCAAAAGACCGTGGCTATACTGCGATAATGGATGCTGTCTGGCGTGGAAATGCGGAAATGACAGAATTTTTTATAGGGCAGGGGGCGGAACTTGACACGATAAGCAAAGACGGACAGACAATGCTGATTCTTGCGGTCGGAGCGGATAAAACTGAAATTGTAAAAATGCTTGCAGAAAATGGCGCGAATCCGGACATAAAAGATGGGATGGGAATGTCCGCCTATGGATATGCGAAACTTTTTAAAAAGACAGAAATCCTTTCCATTCTTGAAAAATATCACAAGGAACAATAAAATAATTTTATGAATTCAAAAAATGATGGTGTTTTAACGATTGCTTTTGCCGGTGGAGGAACTGGCGGTCATATTTATCCAGGACTTGCTGTTGCAGATGAATTCCGTGC
>CAVGBY010000044.1:0-14655 GCA_963627355.1 uncultured Prevotella sp.
CCACCGGCGAATACCGCGATTTAACGGATGAAGAAATTAGCGAGTTGGTGAAAGCGTGAATTTTTTAGAAAATTAAAGGCTGCATTTTGTGTGCAGTCTTTTTTTTATCCTGAGAGATTTTTCTGTTGTGAACTTGGGTTAGCGATGTGCAGGGCGGCGGAGCCGTTGCGAGCGGAGCGAGCAATGAGCGGTTAGCGGAACCCGGAACGTAGCGACCTGAGCGAGCTTTGCGAAGGGAAGGTAACCTCCAAATTTTTATTTTTAAACTTGACAATATGACTATTTATGACTATAATATAACTATCTGATGGTTAGAAGTTGATGGGAGGCGCGATGACAGCTCCACTTTATGATGTAAAGGCGAAATTAAGTGAATATATAACGTATGCTGAAAATGGCGAGATTGTTGAAATAACAAAGCATGGAACGGTTTCGGCGGTGATAATCAGCAAGAAAGATTTTGATGAAAACTATAAAAAGCCTCTTAAAAAGAATCCTGTGGAGGAGCTGCGAAAATGGCGGGCGGGATTAAGCAAGGAAGAGCTTTTGGTGTTGGCGGAAGCTGGAGAAGAATATAATAGAATTATTGAGGAAAATAGAAATGCGGAGCGGCTTGATTTTGGGAGGGAAAATTCATGGGGTTAGTTTATTTGCTTGATACAAATATCGTTTCTGAATTTGCAAAACCGTTTGGAAATGAAAAAGTTTTGTCAAAAATTGAAATGCAGGCTAGTTTTTCTGCGATATGTGCTCCTGTTTGGTATGAATTGCTGAAAGGGGTGGAAATGTTGCCAAATGGAAAAAGAAAAGATTTGGTTTTTGATGCAATTGAAAATTTTGTACACCCGAATTTCAGTATTCTTTCTTATGATGAGTCTGCGGCATCTTTGAATTCTCATATTGCTGCAAAAATGATTGCTGCAGGAACTCCGATGCCTGTTATTGATACTCAAATTGCTTCCATAGCAATGTCGAACAACTTGATTCTTGTGACCCGGAATGTAAAAGACTATGAGCCGATTAGGGAGCATTTTTCGCTTTGTGTTGAAAATTGGTTTGAATAATATTCTACATAATTGAAAATAACGCGTTATTTTTGTAGAATGTACGCATTATTTTTTCACGAGGTTGATTTGATGACAGATATTGAGATTGCCCAGAAAAATGTGATGGTTCCCATTACGGATGTTGCTGAAAAGATTGGTATAAAACCTGAGGAACTTGAGCTTTACGGACCTTATAAGGCAAAACTTACAATGAAAAAACTGAGGGAACTTCAGGGCAAGGCTGCGGATTCTTCTAAGCGTGGAAAATTGATTCTGGTTACTGCTATTACACCGACTCCGGCAGGCGAAGGAAAATCAACTGTTTCTATCGGCTTGGGTGATGGCATTAGAAAAATTGGAAAAAAATCTGTGATTGCGCTGCGTGAGCCTTCGCTTGGACCTTGTTTTGGTGTAAAAGGCGGTGCCTGTGGCGGCGGTTATGCCCAGATTGTTCCGATGGAAGATATAAATCTTCATTTTACTGGTGATATTCACGCTATTTCTATTGCAAATAACTTGATTGCGGCTCTTATTGATAACCATATTCAGCAGGGAAATGAACTGGAGATCGATCCGCGTACAATTTCCTGGAAGCGTTGCGTTGACCTTAACGACAGGCAGCTTAGAAATATTGTTGACGGTCTTGGAAACAGGACTGACGGAACACCGCGTGAAGATCATTTTCAGATTACTGTTGCCTCTGAAATTATGGCGATAATCTGTCTTAGCCGTTCGATTTCTGAATTAAAGGAAAGAATTTCTAACATCATCATTGGAAAAAATTACAGCAAGGAAAATGTTAAGTTCGGCGACTTGAAGTGTACTGGTGCGGTTGCTTCTTTGTTAAAAGATGCGATTCGTCCTAATCTTGTTCAGACTTTGGAAAAGAATCCGGCTTTTGTTCATGGCGGCCCTTTTGCGAATATTGCGCATGGCTGTAATTCTGTGAACGCAACTTTGAGCGCTCTTGCCTGTGGTGATTATGTTGTTACAGAAGCAGGTTTTGCCGCTGACCTTGGTGCGGAGAAGTTCATGGATATAAAATGCCGTGCCGCAGGACTTGAGCCAAGCGCAGTCGTTATCGTTGCCACAATCCGCGCGTTAAAGATGCATGGTGGCGTTGCAAAGACTGAACTTTCTAAGCCGAATGTTGCCGCACTGGAAAAAGGTTTTGAAAACCTAAAGGCGCATATTGGAAATATTTCTAAATTTGGAGTTCCAAGCGTTGTTGCGGTGAATAAATTTATTACGGACACGGACGAAGAAATTGCTCTTCTTGAAAAACTTTGCGAGGAAAATGGTTCAAAGGCTGTTTTGTGCGAAGGCTGGGGAAAAGGCGGCGATGGTGCGGTTGAGCTTGCGAAGGCTGTGTGTGAAATTGCGGACAGCGGAAAAGCGAATTTCCATTATCTTTATGAAAATGAACTTTCTTTGGACAAGAAGATTGAAAAAATTGCAAAAGAAATATATCATGCTAATTCAGTGGAATTTGAAAGCAAGGCTTTGAAAAAACTTAAGGATTTTGAAGCTCAGGGATATGGAAAACTTCCTGTTTGTGTTGCAAAAACGCAGAATTCCATAAGCCACGATCCAAAGCTTATTGGTGCTCCAAGCGGTTATGTTTTCCCGGTTCGTGATGTGCAGCTTTATGCTGGCGCAGGTTTTGTTGTTGCGCTTGCCGGTGATATTATGACAATGCCTGGACTTCCAAAAGCTCCTGCCGCGCTCAACATTGATGTTGATGATGACGGAGTGATTTCTGGATTGTTCTAGTTTGTGAATAGGTCGCCAGAGATGGTGGTAAAAATTAGTCCCAGTAGCTCAGCTGGATAGAGCGTCCGCCTCCTAAGCGGAAGGTCGCGCGTTCGACTCGCGCTCGGGACACTAAAGAGTGTGCCTTTTGGCACACTCTTTTTTTATGCTTTTATTTTAGTCGCAGTCGTAATAAATGCCACGTTTTACGCAGCCTGCAAAGCCATCGTTTTTTATGCGCTGAAGGTTCTTGTCTGCGTCATCGCTGTAGTGGCAAAGGTAAGTTTTTTTCCGCAAATCGGCCGGCATAATCTGCAGCAGTTTTTCGTAGTCGGTGTGGACGGCATTATGGCCGAACTGGCAGTCGTGAAAAATATAGTCAATATTAAACGATGAGGTAAGCCAGTCTATAAGTCCTTTGTCCGCCTGTGAGTCGCCTGTAAAAATTATCCTGTTGTCGATAAGTGCGCCAACAGAATAATAGCTGTTTTTCCAGTTGCTTTTATTTGTAAAAATGTGTTTTGTTCTAAAAAGCTTTAAATTGATTTCACCGATATTCACTTCATAGAATGGGCGTGGAGAATTCTTGATTTTCTTTGGTTTTATAGGGCGGAAATAATCATTGAATGTCATGTTTGATTTTTCGAAATTTTCACCCTTGGTTTTAAGCCCGCCTTTTAATGATTCATTCCAGAGAATTTTTTTAAATTCATCTGTTATCACGATATTTGGGGCGTCTTGTGTTCCGTACATGTTTAAAAGCGCGACTTCTTCCATTCCGCCTATGTGGTCCGCGTGATTGTGTGTAAGCAGAAAATTCCTTACCTGAGTTACGTTTGAGTTAAAGGTCGAGAACGATAAAGGACACAGTGTGCCGCAGTCAATCAGAATATGGGAATTTCCTTTTATGACAAGCACGTTGTTCTGAAAATATTTTTTTGAAAACGCTCCGCCTGTTCCTAAAAAGAAAAGTGAAAGCTGTCCGTTGTTCGTAAATTCTATCGAGCCGTTAAATTCTCTTGTTTTCATCTATTTTAGTATAGCACAATGTTAATCTTTAGAATAGAATGAAATTATGAATTTAGCGGCAGTACAGCATTATGCGTTTGATAATTTTTGTTATCCGGTGGATGAAGACACTCTTGAAATCAATATTCTTACAGGAAAAGATGTCGAACACATTTTTATTGTCAGCGGTGACCCTTTTGCCGGCGGAATCATGGGCGGCGACTGGAGCTGGAACGGTTCGGAAACTGAAATTATTGAAAAAAAAGAGCTTCAGGAGCATTTTAGGTGGACGATTGAGTTAAAACCTGAATTTAAGCGGCTTTCATATTATTTTCGTCTTGTAGGCGGAAACGAAGAGTTTTTTTATTCTTATGACGGATTTTTTACAAAGTCTGAATTTGAAAATGGCGGGAACAAGCACGGATTTTTTATTTTTCCATGGATGAATCCTGCTGACATAGCTAGAACTCCGAAATGGGCGGAAAATACAGTCTGGTATCAGATATTTCCTGCCCGGTTCTGCAGGGGAAAGAGCGATTTTACACCAAAAAAACTTTTGCCCTGGCCAAAATTTGGCGAGCAGATTCCCTGCGACCATTCCGGGCCGGAGCCGGTCTACGGTGGAAATATTCAGGGCATAATCGACAAACTTGATTATCTGAAGGAACTTGGAGTCACCGGAATTTATACAACGCCGATAAATAAATCTTCTAGTCAGCATAAATACAACACTGATGACTACAATCTGATTGATGAGGAATTTGGAACGGCTGAAACTGTAAAGACTTACGTTCGGGAAGCCCACAGGCGCGGTATAAAAATCATGTTTGATGGAGTTTTTAATCATTCCGGCTGGTTTTTTGAAAAATGGCAGGATGTCTGGAAAAACAGGGAAAAATCAAAGTACAAAGACTGGTTTATGGTGAACGATTTTGATTTTGTCGAGCCTTCTTTTGGGTATAAACGCGGAAATGCGGGGCTTGGAAAATTTTATTCGTTTGCGTTTGCTGATTTTATGCCAAAACTGAACACAAATAATCCTGAATGCAGAAAATATATAATCGATGTGTGCAGAAAATGGGTCAAGAATTACGATATTGATGCGCTGCGCCTTGATGTTGCGAATGAAGTTTCGCACGCTTTTTGCAAGGAACTTAAAAAGGCGATGTGCGAGATAAAACCGGATTTTTATATTATTGGTGAAATCTGGCATAATTCCTTGCCGTGGCTTCGTGGCGACGAGTACGATTCTGTGATGAACTATCCGCTGCAGAATGGAATTGCGGATTTTTGCTGTACTGACCGCTGGAATGTAAAAAAGTTTGAGTTTGCGGTTAACCGCTGTTATTCAATGTATTTTAAGCAGACAAACCGCGTTCTTTTTAACCAGATGGATAGCCACGACACTATCAGAATTTTGAACCGTTGCGGCGGAAACAAGACAACTGCGCTGCAGACTTTGGTTCTGCTTTTTGCGATGAGCGGTTCTGTCTGCATTTATTATGGAACAGAGATTCTGCTGCCTGGAAGTTTTGACCCGGACAACCGCCGCTGTATGCCTTGGAAAGAGATTGAGGAAGGCAGATTTTCAAAGGAACTTGATTTTACAAAAAAACTTATTGCGTTGCGGAAAAAACATCCTGCAATGCGTAGCGGCAACTACGAATTTGTTTATTCTGATTCTGACAAACTTGGAGCGGACAGGATTGTTCATCTTGTAAAAACCGCGGAAGACGGTTCCGAAAAAATCGGGGTTGTTGTGGACTGCGGTTCAACCGGAAAAGATATTCTTGCGTTTGCAGAAGGCAAGGAGATTCTTTTGCAGGCGGATAAGATTTTGGTCTACAAGGTATAGATTTTTTGGCAATCTGGAAATTCAGATGTTCCTCAGTTGCGCAAGAGTTACACGGCTGCCTAAAAAAAATTGTTTCATATTGTAGATGCTGAACTGAATTCAGCATGACATTACTTTTTAGGCAACCCAACTTTTTTTTATTCTTCGGAAGAAACTTTAGAGCGGGATTGAGCTCTTTCTTTAAAAAATTTGACGATGGTGATTAAAACCGAAATAAGCATGAAAAGCATCGAAAGCAGGAACAGCGTAACGATGACGTTTTCGAATAGCGTGGCTTTGAATGGCTCGCCGATTGTGAGGATGATTGCTTTTATCAGGTAAAGTGCGACAAGAGTTGAAGGCACAATTGTCAATAGAATTTTTCCCAGCGGCTTTTTCGAAACTGCGAACGTTAGAAGTCCGATTGCGATGTAGTAAATTATGGTCGAAAGCCCGTAGCCTGCCCAGAACTGCAAGTTTCCGGCTATTTCTTCGCGGTGAAACATTAAGACTCTGATTGTGTCCAAAATAATCCACAAGCTAAAGCCTATGAATGACACGAGCATAAAGGTTTTTTCGATTGGCATCTTTTTTGCGTCTGCGGCTGTGCTGTTTTCGACATTTGTTTTTGTTTCCATGGATGACTCCTAAAATGTGATACATAAAAAGTATATGCTATGGCTGTCGGTTTGTCAAAAATTGCGTATGCAGTTCGCATTCAATTTCTTTATAAAATCAATAAAACTCGACATTCGCCCTAATAGTTTTTCTTGTTGGCGGATTTTGAATAGTCTTCAAAAAGTTTTTGGCATTTTTCTTTGTACAGATTTTTAGTTTCAAGAAGACCGCTTTTTCCGTTTAAAAATTCGTAGAATTTGCTGTCTCTGAATCCGATTTTTTCTGTGTCGTCAATTCCACATCCTTGGTAAACAGTCTTTATGTTTGCCCATAGAATTGCGCCAAGACACATAGGGCAGGGCTGGGCCGTTGTGTAAAGTATGCATCCTGAAAGATCAAATGTGTTAAGTTCTTTGCAGGCATCTCTGATTGCCTCTATTTCACCGTGGCAGGTAGGATCTTGATTTTTTATGACGCGGTTGTGGCCTTTTCCGATAATTTTTCCGTTTTTTACAATTACACTTCCAAACGGACCGCCGTCTCCTGCGTTTATTCCGATGTAGGCTTCTTTTATGGCTTCTTCCATTGCCTGCTCATTTGTGGTTTCCATGTTTCTCCTTGGCTTTTGATTAGCCTTAAATTCAACTTATTCATTCAGAAGAAAAACTCGAATTTAGGGCTATTATATCACAAAATATAAAGTTTACGTCAGGATAGAATATACAGAAGTTTTATTTGGACCGGTTTTGGTTTGTCATTTTTTACCATACGAACTGGTGTTTTTGCATTTGTCTTGCTATGATTGCTTTGTATGAACGTCAAAACCGATGAAATTAAAACTGACCGGAAAATTTCTCTTGAATGGGCGGACGGAAAAAAACGCTGCCGTTGGGCAAATCCTAAAAACGCGTGCTATATCCGCTATCATGACGGAGAATGGGGCGTTCCGGTTTATGATGACCATAGGCTTTTTGAAATGCTTGTTCTTGAGTGCTTTCAGGCGGGGCTTTCGTGGGAATGTGTGCTTAATAAGCGGGAGTCATTTCGCGCCGCGTTTGACGGTTTTGACCTGGAAAAAGTCTGCTCTTATGATGAGAAAAAATTTGGTGAACTTATAAACAACCCTGATATTATCCGGAACCGGTTAAAAATACAGGCGGCCGTAATAAACGCGCGCATTTTCCGTGGCATACAGAAAGAATACGGCAGTTTTTCAGAATACTTGTGGCGCTGGACCGGCAAAAAAGTGATTTACGAAAACACCCGCGCAAATTCCCCGCTGTCCGATAAAATATCCAAAGATTTAAAAAAACGCGGAATGAAATTTGTGGGAACAACGGTCGTTTACTCTTACTTGCAGGCGGTCGGTGTCATCAGTTCCCACGAAGACGGATGTTTTTTGGCTCGGAACTGAAAAATATTCCGCCGTAAGGATTTTAGCTGGCTTTTTTGCTCTTTGGGCGGCTGCCGGCAAAGCCGTCACCGGGCTATCCGTGGTTCCGTACGCACTCCGTGCTATCTCCATTGTTTTGCACGCAAAACAACGCCTGCGGCGCCACTACTATCCCTGCCGCATTTATTTTTTTCGCCCGAAAGAAAAAGTTAACGCCGCAAAACAGGCAATCAGAGCAAGAACGTAAAAAAAAGAAAGGTAGCGGAACATCTCTGGAATAATCTTGATTATTATTCCAGAGGCGATTGTCAGTCCTCCTAACGCCAGCGCGATTATTCCACATAGTTTTCCTGTGATTACCGCTTTGCGCTTTTCCTCCGGGTTTTCGTGGCTGTCGGCAAGAGCCTGCTGGTAATTTTTTGAAGAAAAATAAAATCCTGCCGCAAGAAATACAATTCCGGCGACAATAAATGCAACCATTGTTATAATCAGTTTTTTTTCGTTCATAAGATTTCCTTTATTTGTGGAATTTTCCGCGGGAAATAAAGTCCATTTTGGAAAGTTTTTTGTGGCTTGGAATTTTTTGCCCCGAAAATTCTGTATGGTTTTTATTGTTTTCGTTGTTTTGAACCCGTTTTGCTTTTATTGTCCATACTGCCGGAATGTTCCCTGAATTTTTCTGGACTGCCTCAAGCCATTCCTGCGGTTCCGGAATCTCGAATTTCATGTTTTTTCCTGTGTACGGATGTGTAAATTCCAGTGTCCGGGCGTGGAGCGCAAGGCGGCGGAACGGGTCGGTCTGCGCGCGGTAATTTTCGTCTCCGGCAAGCGGATAACCTTTGTTTGCAAGGTGCGCGCGAATCTGGTTTTTGCGGCCGGTGTCAAGGCTTAGCTCAAAAAGCGTGTGATATTTTCCGCTCGCAATTATTTTGTAGCGGGTCCGCGCGGAAATTGTCTTGAACTCAGGCTTTCCGTTTTTTATAAGAAGATTTCTTTCGTAGATTGATTTTTCTGCGTGGTTCGAGTTTTTTTCTTGGTGCAGGGCTTTTTTTGTGGCGTTGCTATACGCCGGGTGGTCATCTTTTTTAGGAACAAAACCGATGTTGTGCGAATTGTACGCAAGCTCGTCATCTATTGTGCCGCATTGCGGAAGAAATCCAGTTTTTGGGTTTTCCGCAACAGCATGGTAAAGGCGTTCTGTAACCATTTTCTGCCAGTTTTCCATGATTTTTTTCTGCGCGTCCGGGGTCAGCGCAAACATCATCACACCGGAAGTGTCGCGGTCAAGACGATGAACAACAAACGGTCTGTGGTTTGAGTTGTAAGTTCCTTTTTTTCGCATTAATTGTTCAAGCGCGGATTGAGCAGTCTTGTTGTTGCTTCCCGGGTAAGGAACGCTTAACATTCCGCTTGGCTTAAAGATTACCGCAATAAATTCATCTTCATAAAGTAGTTCGATTTTTTCATGTCCAAAATCATGTTTTTGCTCTTTTTTCTGCTGAGTTCCATACAATGTTTTTGTCATTTTTAGTCCTCTTCGTTGTTGGGATTGTAATCCTGCGGAACATAATTTTTTTCAAGAACCGAAAGAATGTCCATAAGCTGCCCATAGGTTTCTGTGTCTTTTTTTAATGTTTCAGGATTTCTGCCGTCAACAATAAAATTTTCCGCGTAGGAATTCAGCATTTCGAACATAAAAGCGTAGTCTTCCTCATCCAGGTTGCTCATGGAGTCCAGTCCTGTGATTTCCGGAAGTATGTCGTCTAAAATTGCGGTCAAATCAGCGCATTCGTCGGTAAGTTCTTTTGTGTATTCGTATTTATCTTTTGAAAGATACAAAGAATTTTCCCTGATTTGCCCGATGATTTTTTTATATGAATCAACAAGAAGTTCGTCGTCTGTCATACAGAGAGTTTAGCACGAAAGAAAAAAATGGAAAATCACTAATTTTGAATTTTCACTCTTGACAAGATTTATGCAAATCAATATAGTTTTAGAACATTGCATTCCCCGATTGTGTAATGGTAGCACTTCAGATTCTGGTTCTGACTGTGGGGGTTCGAATCCTCCTTGGGGAACTATAACGAGGCTGTCCGGAAAAATTATTACTGTTGACAGGTTATTTTGGCAGTCATAATCTTTGCGGAAAGCCTCGTTTTTTTTGGCCCCTTCGTATAACGGCTAGTACAGCGGATTCTCATTCCGTCAACAGGAGTTCGATTCTCCTAGGGGCTATAAATTGTTCTTTAGAGCAACGCTATATTCCGGCGTTGCTTTTTTGTTTTAAAAACAATCACCGAGAATCGAACTGCGGAACGAGCGGTTGCAGGACTGCGAGCAGTGGCGCAGCAGTTTTGCAATTGGCCGCCAAGGATGGCGGCTAAAGCGAGAGCAGACGGCGCAGAGGGAGAAAACAGGAGGTTTTCGAGCGTCGCGCTTCGATTCTCCTAGGGGCTATAGTTAAATTTCTGGAACAGCACTGTTTTGGTGCTGTTTTTTGTTTTAAAAACAATCACCGAGAATCGAACTGCGGAACGAGCGGTTGCAGGACTGCGAGCAGTGGCGCAACAGTTTTGCAATTGGCCGCCGACATTTGGGCTACTGAATTAATAAATCTCGACATTAAGGCGAAATGTGGTATAATGTTTCTATGAATAAGAACAGCAATGAAGAAAATCCGATGCTTTTGGAAAGTTATGACGAGCTTTGCGGGCTTTTGTTAAAGATTAAGGATAAGGATGAGTTAAAATCGGTTTTCAATTGCCTTTTTACTCCGAATGAACGCCGCGATTTTGCGGAGCGCTGGCAGATTGTAAAGGAGCTTAAGGCTGGAACAACGCAGCGGGAGATTGCCAGGCTTTACAATATGTCTCTTTGTAAGATTACGCGCGGTTCAAAGGAACTTCAGAAGTCTGACAGTGGTTTTTTGAAGCTTCTTTCGTTGATGGAAAAATAGTTTTTTGCGGATGCGCTAGGTTATGGAGCCACGCCGTAGGCGGCCACCGCAGCGGAGTTTGCGTGCAAACGCAGCGAGGAGGCTGAGCGTAGCGGAATGGCGGAACAACCGCCCTGCTTTATGGTAAAGCAGGTAGCGCCCAAGTTCAAATTTTTATTATTTTACTTCGGCTGGTTTTAGGATATTTGCGGCATCGCTTCGTTTCCAGCGGACTGCGACAATGTACGGTGTTTCGTTGTAGATATTTTTTACGTTTGAGTCCAGTCCATAAGAAAGAAGGCTTTTGATTGTTATTGTGTCGCTGATTCTGGCCGCGTAGTGAAGGATTGTGTTTCCTTGTATGTCGGTCATTGAGCCTGAATATTTTACAATTCCAGAGAGAATCTGTTTTTTGTTGTTTTTTAGCGCTGTCAATGCGGCGTTGTTTCCCGCGCTGTCTATCTGGATGAACGGGTTCGCGCCTTTTTCAAGCAGAGCGAGTGAAAGCTGCTCGTCATTATTTTCGATTGCGATTGCCAATGGTGTGTAGCCGCTGGAATTTCTTGTGTCCAGAGGGTAGTCTGCGGAAATAAGCATTTTTAGCATCTCTACGGATTTTTTGTTCTGGACTGCAATGTGGAGCGGTGTGTTTCCGTCGCTGTCTGCAATGGTTGTGTCCTTGCCAAGAATCGCCTTGATGATTGGCTCTGGCTGGTCAAGGCAAAGGCTGAATGGCGTGTTTCCGTTTTTGTCGCGGCTGAGCGGATTTCCGCCGGCATTTCTGATTAATGCGATTACGTTTTCGTCGGCGGTAAGTGCTGCCTCATGGTAGGAATTTCTTCCGTTCAGATCCTGTGCCTGCGGATTTGCGTTGTGTTCCAGAAGCATTGCGATTGTTCTTGTGTTTCTTGATTTTACGGCATCCATAAGGATTGTGCGGCCGCTTGTGTCGCTTGTGTTCGGGTTTGCGCCTTTTGAAAGGAGCATTTTTGCTATTTCAGGTTTTCCTCCAAGGACTGCTTCTGCAAGCGGAGTTTTTCCTGAGACATTCTGCGCGTCGATATTTATTCCAAGGGCGATAAGTTGCGCGGCCGCGTCAATGTTTCCCCAGCGGACCGCGACGTGAAGCGGAGTGCTTCCGAGGTTGTCGCGTACGTTGATTTTGCACCCTTTTTTTGCGAGCAGCGAGATTACTTCCGGTTTATTGTTTTTGCTTGCGCTGAAAATCGGTGTTTCGCCGTTTGCGTTCTTTGCCTCTTTGTTCGCGCCTTTTGTAATCAGTGTTTCAGCGGCGTTTTCCAGGCCCCATTCTGTCGCGTAGTGAAGCGCGGTGTTTCCGATTCCGTCTGTGTCTTTTATAGTTTTTGAGGTTATTAACCATTCCATTATCTGCGGATTTTTAAGCGCCTGGCTTAATGGTGAGTTATTTTTGTTGTTTGTTGAAAAAATGTCAGCGTTTTTTGCAAGCAGTTTTTCGCCGATTGCTTTTCTGTTTTTTAGGACAGTAAGGTACAGCGCTGTGTTTCCTGCGGAGTTGCGCGCGTTCACATCGTCTGTAAGGCTTAGTATATACTGGATTTTTTCCTGGTTCGCGTCTTTTGTTATTGCGGTTATGAGCGGCGTGTTTCCGTCTGAGTCAAGGCTGTCTATGTTGCTCTTGTTAAGGATTGTTTCAAGTGTCTTGTCAGAGGAGTCTGTCTGTCTTAAGGCCATTATTAAAGGTGTGTTTCCTTTTTGGTCTTTTGAATTTATATCCGCTCCGTGTTCTGCATAGAATTTTATGTGGGAATTTATTCTGTTTTCAATTGCTACTTCAAGCGGTGTAACTCCGTCCTTGTTTCTTCCGTTAACGTCTGCTCCTGCATTTACAAGAAGAGAAAGAATTTCCTCTGAAACATCTGTCATTGTGGCTGTGTGCAGAACTGTATCGCCGTACATATCTTTTCCGGAGATGTCTGATTTATAAGTGACAAGAAGATTGTAAAGTTCAAGGCGCTGTTTTTCCGGGATTATAAGAAGAATTGGAGTTTTTCCAAGATTGTCCTTTGCGTCCACAGAAGAGCCTGCGTCCAGCAGCATTTTTGCGATTTCTGTCTGTCCGTAGCGGACTGCCTCGTGCAATGGGGTTGCTCCTGAACTGTCCTGGACATTTGTGCTTGCATTGTTTTCCAGAAGATATTTTGTGATTGATTTGTGTCCTGCGATTGCCGCGTAATGCAAAGGAGTCTGGCCGTCTTCAAAACGGTAGTTTATGTTTCTGTTTGCGACTGCTGTCTGAAAATAGTCAAAGTCTGAAGAAACTAGGTCTGCTCCGTTTGTGATAAGGATGGCCGCGATTTCTGCCATTCCGTCTTTTTCTATATTATCGAATGCGTGGTCAAGGGGAGTTTTTCCTTCGTTGTCTTTTGGTGAAAGCGAGATATTTTTCCGTACGCAGGTAAAAATCGCCATTTCATCTTTGTCCTCTACAAAATAGTGAATAATTGATTTTCCTGTGACAGAATCTCTAAGAGCCGCTGTTTTTTCGGTGATAAAAACGTCGTAGTAGCTGGAATCCTTTTGGAAGGCGTTTTCCATTGCTGTTTTTCCGTCTGTATCGCGTGAAAAAATGTTGCATCCATAGTTTACAAGCTGCTGGGCCGCCTCTTTTGAGTCCTTTTCTATCGCAACGTGAAGAGGTGTCTGGCTGTTGTAGTTTTTTAGGTCAGGATTTGCGCCGTAGCAAAGCAGAAAAAGCACAAGGCTTGCGTCATTTATTTCCGCCGCTATGTGCAGAGCTGTGTTGCCGTCTTTGTCGGCCGCGTTTATGTCGTATTTTGAAACAAATTTTGCTTTTGCTTCCTCAATTTTGTTATTTTTTATAAGTTCCTGAACGGAAATTTCCTTTTCTGTGCCGGCGCATCCAAAAAAAGAAAAAATAAGGCAACCTGTCAAAATTGAAAAAACGATTTTTTTAGTCATGTTTTCCCCTCTAACGTAAAAAAAATAATTTTCTACGTAGAGTATCGGAAAATAAAAAAAAACGTTTAGAACTTTATCGTTCTACAAGGTATTGAAGAAGCAGAATGTGCAGTTCTTTTATGTTTTTAACGTTGAATTTCTCAAAAATTTCAGTCATATCTTTCTTTACGGTGGAAATGCTTACATAAAACTGGTCTGCAAGCTCTTTGTACACTTTCTGGGAAGAAAGATATTCCATTACAAAATCAATCTGGCGTTCTGTAAGCCCATAGTTTGAAAGATGTAAAGTTGTTCCTTTTGGAGGCAGCTTTATATCTGACTTTTGAGGCTTTGCCGGAACAAGCGGTATCAGAAGCGATTCAAGTTTTTTGTAGACATAAAAATAAAACGCAAAAAAGAAAAGCGAGGTTGCGACAGAAATATGAATATACATAACTCCTCTTGTTCCCCATTGGACCGCATAGTAGCCGTAGCCCACAAGAATCGCAACCCATGCAAGAATTATGCACGAGATTTTTAGTTTTACCTTGGTCTTAAAAAATCCATTTGAAAAACAAAGGATAATAAATGCTGAATACAAGAATGTTCCAAGTGTGTTGTATCCTGTCAATGTTGTTGTAGCCGCCTGTATAAATAGAAGAGAAACCTGAGCCTGCCAGACAGAGGGCTTGAACGTAAGCGCGAGCGCGATTACCGCTGAAATTGAGTTTATCGCAAAAACTGTAACATCCTGATATGGAATTATGGTATTTTTTTCCCTTGGATGCTTGTGACTCATTACTGCCGCGCAAAGCAGAACAAGAAATGCAAAAAAGCACATAACTCTCGCCGCCGAAAATTTCTGTTTTATATTTGCATTCATATTAAAACATTATAGTTATATTTCAGAAAATTACAAATAAAAAAGTAACTTTGGTTATTTTTGGTTGTTTTTTAGGTAACCAAGGTTATTTTAAAATAACTTTGGTTATTTTTTTGATGGGGGGGGGGTAACCTTGGTTATTTTTTAGTAACTTTGGTTATTTCGTATTTCAACATATTTTTTTTATATGAAAAAGGGAGTACTATTGTTCACGAGAGATTGATATAGATTATGAGAGTTTAAAAC
>CAVGBY010000045.1:0-14585 GCA_963627355.1 uncultured Prevotella sp.
ACATCAACCTGGTTTAAGACATCTAAATCCCATGTTCCTTTATCAAAATATTTTTCACAGAAATTTTTCTTGTAGTTTACTTCTTCGCTGTTCATGGTTCATAATCGTATTACAACTGAATTACAAAGTCAAACTTTTAATAAATTCCAAAAGGTGTTCGGTAAGGTCGCCGTTTTTTAAAAGTGAATCTGAAAATTCCTTGAATCCGCGGCAAAGTTTTTTGTAGTTCTGTAAAAAGTTGTTCAGCGCGTTTTCTAATTTTTGCGGGGCGGCGTTTGTTGTGTTGTAGATTTGCCAGCATTTTCTGATGATTTTAAAATCTTCCGTTAAAAAATGAATACTCATCCTGTCTAAAAGCGCATTTACTTTTACAAGCTGATATTCTTCTGTCTGCGGATATGCGTGCCACACAAAAGGAACTCCGCAAAGGCAGGCACGGCTTAGGCTGTCTTCTCCACGGATAAAGAGGAGGGGAGTTTTTGTAAGAAGCGCATCCCATTCGGTCTGGGGAAGAAACGGCAATTCCTTCAGCGCAAACAAGTTTTTTTCCGCAGATTTTTCTGTTTTATAAGCCGCCATAAATGAGTCAAATCCTGCGCCTTTTGCCAAAAGCAGATTTATCTTTTTTTCGTTTTTATTGTTAAAATTCTGCAGCGCATGGATTACAGGCGAATAATTCCGTGGATAGCCAAAAAACAGAATGTTGAAAAATTCTTCATTTTTATCCGTCCGTTTTTTTAATGCAGACAAAAAAGGTTTATCCAGAATAAGTCCGCCGGTTTTTTCTGTAAATCCGGGCATAAAATTTACTTTTTGAACTTTTGCGCTTCGTGTAAGGCTTTGCAGCTTGTGGAAAGTTTCCGCGTAAGGTTCGGCGGTAAGATAGTCAATCATGATTATCTGGGCGATATTAGGGATTTTTTCTGTAAAAAGCAGAGTTTCAAGCCATTCCGGGCGGCCGCACTGAAAACATTCAAGAATTATTTTGGGCGGATTTTTGCGGAACTCTTTAAGACAGGTTTTTTCTGAATTCCAGTTAAAAATTTGCCATCCGTTTGCGTTCTGCTCATCTTTTAACGGGTCGATTTCTGGGCATAAAAGGCTGAAAGACTTTAAATTGTCGGCGACGATTCTAAGTTTCAGGTTTTTGCAAAGGTCTGTAAGCGAGCGTGCAAGCCGGTACACAAATCCGATGTCGCCAAAATTATCCACAACTTTGCAAAGAATTGTGATGTCTAAAGTTTTTTCTGAAAAATCCGCCGGACTTAAAGCCATAAGAATATTTTACGAAAAATATCCGCTTTGAACAATCTTTTTTGCAAGATTGAATTTGTTGCGTTTCTTCTATTATAATATGTCTACAGATTGAAATTCTAGGAGTGCAAAAATGGAAAAATTAAAGATTCTTTTGGCTAAGGGCCGAATTTATGAATCGGTTTACGAACTTTTGAATGATGTTGGAATTTCCATTCATTTGCCGGACAGAACTTATTTTCCTGTTACAAATCAAGAAGATTTGGCTTTTCAGGTTGTAAAACCGCAGATTACAAGCGCGCTGCTTGCCCAGAATTGCGCTGACGTTGGATTCAGCGGAAAAGACTGGGTTTACGAAAATGGCGTTGAAAATGATGTTGAAGAAATTATGGATTTGGGTTTTGACCCTGTCCGAATTGTCGCGGCAATTCCAGAAACAAAGGATTACGAAAAATTGCTGAAGGGCAAGGTTACAATCGCGACTGAATATCAGAATCTTACAAAAAAATATATTGCCGCAAAAAAAATTGACGGAACAATCTTCCGCACCTGGGGAACTTCGGAAGGATTTGTCCAGGACAACGACGAGGCTCTTGCGCAGATTCTTATTGACAACACTTCTACAGGCTCGTCTTTGCGTGCAAACCGGCTTAAAATTGTTGATACGCTGATGGAATCTTCTACGCGGATGTATGCTTCTAAAGAGGCGATGAAAAATCCTGCCAAAAAACAGAAAATTCTTGAGCTTAAAATGCTTTTTGAGGCAGTTCTTGCGGCCCGTTCGCGCGTAATGCTTGAGATGAACGTTGCAAAATCTGATTTTGACAACTTGATAAAAGGAATTCCTTCGATGAAAAGCCCGACTGTTTCTCCATTGTTCGGTGATGACGGTTACGCTGTAAAAATTGCGGTTCAAAAAAGTGAGGTTCCGACGTTGCTTCCGAAATTGCAGAGTCTTGGCGCAACGGATATTTTGGAATACGAGCTGCGAAAAGTTATCTTGTAATTTTGATTTTGAGTTTTTTTAAGGATAGAAAATGGCCCGCATATCAACTGTTGAACGAAAAACCGGGGAAACGCAGATTTCTCTTACATTGAATTTGGATGGTTCCGGCAAGTGTGAAATGGAAAATCCAATCGGATTTTTTGACCATATGCTGCGTTCTTTCTGTAAGCATGGTCTTTTTGATTTAAGCGGAACAATCAAGGGCGATTTGAATGTTGACCAGCACCATTTGATTGAAGACACAGGGATTGTTCTTGGTTCATGTTTTGCAAAAGCGCTTGGCGATTGCGCCGGTATTTACAGGACTGGCTCATTTTTGTATCCGATGGACGAGGCTCTGCTGCGTGCGGCGGTTGATTTTGGAGGCCGTCCGTTTCTTGTGTGCAATGCGGAGCTTACAGGAATTCCTTTGGTAAGCCTGAACGCAAACGGTGTAGAGGCAAGTTTTCAGACTGACTGTTTTGAAGATTTCTGGCAGGCGTTTGTGAACAGCGCTCAGTGCAATCTTCATCTTGACACATTGCGCGGCCGCAGCGACCACCACAAGATGGAAGGTCTGTTCAAGGCGGCGGCCCGTGCAATCCGTGCCGCTGTAGAAATTGACCCGCGCCGAAACGGAGCGATTCCTTCTACAAAAGGAACGATTGGCTCGTAGAATTTAAAGTTGACAGAAAAAATGGCTGCCCAAAAAGTATACAAGCACGGTGGTTGAGCCAGTCGAAAGAGATATGGTGTATGTTTGATTTCGATAAGTTCAACCGGTGCTGTAATTAAAACTTATTAGGCAACCCCATTTTTTTTAGATATTCAGAATTAAACCTTATTCTTCTGAGTCATCTGTGCCGTTTATTACGCTGCTAAGGTCAAACAGTGATATGTAAGATTCAATCTCAGAAAAATCATCTGATGTCTTATAGTTGTAGATAACATTTCCGTCCAAGTCGCATACGTCTATTTTTATGGATGCTGTTGAAGTGTCTGAATTTATAACAGTTTCCGGAGAAATTGAGCCAGTCGTTTTCGCATCTTCAAAGATTTTATCAAAGTCTGTGAATTCCACATCAAGATTAAGTTCTGCGGCGATTTTTCCTGCAATGCCATCGATTAGGAATGAAGTATAACTGGTTGTTTCAAGATTTATTTTTGCAGAACCTTTGATTGTCATATATTCAAGGAGTTCAGAGATGTCTGTATATTCTCCGTTTTGAATCTTTTCATAATCAACTTTTGTTGGGTCAAGAGTCGCCGCAAGGTTGTAGTTGTAGTTCTGCGCGGAATTTACAGCAGTCTGTTTTAAATAGTTGCTTGAATCAGATTCAGTTTTTGTAAAATCCCTAAAGTATGTGGAACAAATTCCTTGTGTGTAAGATTGTGCTGTGGAAGTTCCATCTGATGAAGCTGATGCGGACTGAGATATATAGAACAGCGGAATTGTCATTTTTACGCCATCATCAAGTCCTGTTATTTCTCCCGGGGCGATTGTGTAGCTGAAAGAAGCTTTTCTATTGTTGTAAAAGTCTTCATTGTATTTTGTAATTTTTTCTCCCAGTTCCTTGTAGACTTTTGTTCCAAGTTCTTCTGTTGTCATTGCTCGCATTGAGTAAGTGGTGCCGGATTCGCCGTCTTTTACAAAGTCAGAATAATCTGTCGCACCGGCAATAATTTTGTCAATTCCTGCAGAATCTAACGCAGCATTGATGGTGGTTTTATCCTTTTCTGTTGCAATTGAATCATACGTTCCTTCTTCTACTGTTACAGAGGCGGCAGTTGCCTTGTTTACGCTTGCCTTAAGCTCGTCGCTCCCCCCCCCATCATCTTTACAGCAAATGATGCTTGCCATTGCAAAAACGCAAAGGCAGCCTGCAAAAAGTTTTGATACTCTTTTCATGAGTGACTCCTTTTTTTTATTTTAACCTAATTCATAGGTTTCATCATATTTTATAACCGACACGTTCGGAAATCCATGTTCGTGCAGATAATTTGTAAAGAATTCCTGGGCATCTTTTTCGCCGTGAACCATAAAGATATTTTTTAGCCGGCTTGTATCGATTGATTTTAGCCATTCTGTCATTTCCTCGTAGTCGGCGTGTGCGCTGAATGCGTTGATTTGCTCAACATGGGCTTTTACCTGATAAAGGTCGCCAAGAATTTTTACTTCTTTTGCTCCGTCGCGGATTTTTCGCCCCAGCGTATTTTCTGCCATATAACCGACGATAAGAACTGTGTTTCGTTCATTGCTGATTTCGTTTGCAAGATGATAAAGAACCCGTCCAGCCTCGCACATTCCATCTGCTGAAATTATAATCATAGGGCCTTCTTTTTTGTTCAGGGCTTTTGATTCTTCCACGCTGGTTGTAAATGTCAGCGAGCCAAATCCAAACGGATTTTTGTGATGTTTCAGGAACGCCTCGTTTACGCTTTCGTCATAACATTCCGGATGAACGCGGAAAACACTTGTGGCATTTGCGGCCATCGGAGAGTCAACGTAAATTGGAACAACCGGAATTTTTCTCTGGTCGGTCAAAAGATGCAGATAGTAGACAAGCTCCTGGACCCGTTCAATCGCAAAAGAAGGAATTATGATTTTGCCTTTTTTTGCGCAGGTGTCGCGGACAACCCGTTCAAGTTCCTTTAGGGCAAATTCGCGGTTTTCGTGCTTGCGGTTTCCGTATGTTGACTCAAGAACAATGTAATCCGGGGCAGGAATATCTGTTGCAGGCGGCCGGATAATCGGTTTTTCTTTTCGTCCTATGTCGCCGGTAAAAAGGATTCTTGTTTCGTTTTCGCCTGTTGAATGGACATAAGGTGTGCTTAGCCCGGAATGCCATCCTCTGATTGAAAGACTTGCGAATGATGAGCCTAGAATATGTCCTGCATCAAAAAATTCCAGCTGAACATCCGGGGCAATGTACATTTTTCTATTATAGGAGAGGGATATAATCTGGTTTGCGCATTTTACAACATCATCTTCATCGAAAATCGGCCGCCATCCGAATTTTTCGCCTTTTTTCTTTGCCTGCTTTGCAAGAAATTCCGCGTCCCGTGCCTGAATACGCGCGCTGTCCATCATTACAAGATTTGCAATGTCGCGGGTCGCCGGAGTCGCGTAGATATTTCCTTCGTATCCTTTTTTTGTAAGGACAGGCAAAAGTCCGCAATGGTCGTAATGTCCGTGGGTAAGGATTACAGCCTCTAGTTTTTCATGGTTAAAATCAAAATTTCTGTTTTTATCGTCAGATTCTTTTCGTTTTCCCTGAAAAGCGCCGCAGTCAATCATAATCTGGCGGCTGTCAATTTCAAGAATATGTTTAGAACCGGTAACTTCCTGTGCCGCGCCGAGCGAATATAAGTTTATTCCCATAAAGCATCTCCTTAGCTGCAAAATCAATAAAACTCAAATTTCATACTACTAATTTTAGCACGGTGTTTTTAATTAACAAGAAAATTATTTGATAACTGCAATAGATTCTTATATAATGTATAGAAATTGTTTTATTTTGATTGAGGATTTTTGTGTATTCTAGACCTCTTGTAAAGGCACCTGACAATATTGTTCAGAACGGAAAAATTAATTTTGGTTCTTTTTCTGGAGTTTCCAGTGCGGTTGACATTCGTGGCGTAAAAGCTCCTTTTGCAGGTGTTCCGACATCAACGTTTTTTTCTAATTTTAGGATAAAAAGCCGGGTTTGCTTTGTTTTTGCGGTTGAAAATTATATCGGGCTTGCAGAATTTTTTGATGACAAGGCGTTCGGGCTTGCGGAAGTGATTTTCTGGAACAAGGAAAATGGCCAGAAACTTGCCTATCATTCTTTTATGGGACCAAGAAGGCGTTTTGTTCCGGTAAATACGTTTGAGGCATCCTGCAATACTTTTGCCAGCACAAGATACATAAAAATCAGCTGGAGCAGAAACAGAGGCAAAATTGCGTTGTCTTTTACTGTCCGTGGCGACAAGTTCAGACCGGCCGCAAAGGCAAAGTATGTCGCGCATTTTAATAATGAAACTAAAAATACAAATGAAGTTCTTTTTGTAAATCCCGCGCCGATAATGCAGCGTTGTACAGCCACCTGGTTTATTCCTATGAGCCTTGAAGGCGGTCTGAACACAGGTAAGCACCGCCACCATATAAAAGAGATTCCGCATGGAAAAGGGCTTGGGCTTTTTATGCTGAACAGGACATATTTAAAGCCTCGCTCCTCAAGCGAAATAATGTACGGAATGGCGAACATCAACGGCAAGGACATTGTTTTTTCTTTTGAAAACACAAGTTACATGGCGCTGGACGAGGACACTTACAACAACGATATGCTTTCTGTTGACGGAGAGATAACTGCGATGCCGCCGGTTCAGATTACTCATCCTTTTGGTATTGCAAAAAAATGGGTCGCGCAGGATACGGAAGGAATGGTTGATTTGTCGTTCAATCCTTCTTCTGTAAGCAACAGGACTTTAGACATAATTGTTATGCGCAATGTTTATACAACAATTTACGGTACTTTCGACGGTGTGCTTGTTTCAAAAACCGGAGATAAAATTATTCTTAAAAATTGCCCTGGAATCGTAAAAAAAAGTCATATCCGGTTGTAGAAAGGGGGAAATTTTATGCAGGAAGATGGAAAAAGAGCCAAAGAAGCTGACTGGGCACCTGGAACATTGGATAGAACTCGAAAAGCGATTGGTCAGTTGAATCCTGGTGAAGCTGAAATGATGACAAAAAAACTTGGAGGCGAGATTATGTATGAACGTTCAAACAGTTCAAATTCAGCGGCAAAATCAACAAAAGGAACAGGACGGCTGATAAGGCAGACTTCTTCTAAAAGTCCGGAAAATTCCCAAAATTCAAATGCGGGTACAAACGAACATCACGGAAATGGTTCTAGAAAACGCCAGGAAGAGCTTGCTCCTGTAAGCGCAAAACTTAATTCTCTTTTTGACAAGCTTATGATGCGCGATGAATATGGAATCAAACCGAACTATGGTCTTTTTAATTTTATAAAATATTTTCAGCAGAACGGACATGAGCAGGTTGTTTCTGAATTTTGCACGGTAACCTTAAAGCATCACGTTGAAAATCTTTCCGGGTTTATTACGGTGATAAAGACTTTGATTCAGATTGCACCGGCTTCCTATAAGACAAAAATTGCAAGCGGAACAGAAACAAAATTTAAATTTCTTAGGATGATTGCCGGATGGACAATGCAGAACGTAAAACTTTCGCATATTGAGCTTCTGGATTTGCCGCAGCCGTATGTTGTTCAGGATTTGGTTTCTTATATTCGCGCGATTTATAAACTTCTGATTCAAGTTTACTATTACGGAGAAAATAAGATTCCAAAACTTATCAAGGAAATCTACACAGACGAGGTGTCTTATCCTGATTCCCCGCAGGAAAAACTTTCTTCCCTTGCAAAAGAGGCGATTACTGACTGGCTTTATATCCAGAATGAGATTATAAAAAAGTGCTATCCGCTGTTAATGAGGATGTGCTCCGACACTTACGAGGAGTATCCTGACTTTTTTAAGGTGAAGGTCGCTGATATTTTAAAATTTGTCGGGCTGCACAAATACGATTTGCTTTTGCCGGAAAAGGCTAAGGCTGTAAAAGTTGAAGAAACGGAAAAAAAGAAGAATACAGTCCTAAAGCCGGAAAAAGGCGTTAAAGACCAGATTGTTACGACAGGAATCAAGTTGCTGGATCAGCTTTTTCCGCAGGCGGGTTTTGCGCAGCTGGAAAAACATCCGGATATGTATCCGTACTTTCAGCCACTTTATCATTTTGCGGATGGATTTAACGTTCTTAGCCCGGAAAATCCTTTGCAGGTTACAGTTGTTCTTCTTCGCATTCTGGAAGACTGCTTTGTCGGCTGCCGTAATATTAAATTTACGCAGGGCACATCAAATTCTTCATTGGGAAAAGGAAAAGACTCTATTGCTTCTGTTCTGGACGACTGGTCCGCTTACCGGGAAAACGTTTTTGAAAAACTTTATTGCGACCAGTTGAACGACCTTGTGAACCAGATTTATTCGCAGGATGATTATGAGGATTCCCAGTTTGGAAAAAAGATGATTACATCGCTGCTTTGGCAGACACAGTGGCATTTTCTTCCGCATTTTAAATTTGACCAGCTTATTTTGGAACGTCCGCAGGATGAAAGCAAATACCGCCCGCTCTTTATGCGGACAGATTTTGCGCGCGCATTTTTTACAGAGGCAGTTTCTCTTTGCGATAAAGTCGCTTCTATGCACGGCGATGTTTCAATGATTGAAAATCCCTGGGCGCATTACAAATTTGATATTTCAAATGAGATTTCTAAACGTCTTGACACTTTGCTTGGCGGAAACAATAATTCTGCAAACACTAATGCAAACAACGCGAACTTGCTGAAATATACGCTTTGTATTCTTGCGGTTCTTGACTGGTGGGTGAACAATCCTGATAGTCCTGCATACACAACAAATCCAAGGCGCATTTACAGAATTTCAGAGGAAGATGGAAAACCAAAATTTTCAGTTCCGGAACGAAATGACCAGAACAGGCTGTTTGCCGAGCAGATTCGCGCCGCTTTGACAAAAAAATCGTGATGTTTTGTAATAGAAAAGTAGGAAAAAATGGATAACGCAAAAATAAAAGAAATCCTGATTGACATTGCGCCAACAGAACTTGATTTTTCAGTGACTCAGACAGGAAAAGAAAGCAAACGTGTGAACGGTTTTTATATGCCGGACACGCACGAGATTTTTCTGCACAATAAAAATTTTCAGAACGACAACCAGCTCATTTATACAGCGGTCCACGAGTATACACATCATCTTCAGTCGGAAGAATTGCTTTTGACAACCGGAAATTCTGGAACGGTTTATAACGCAAAAGTCCACAATCAGCATTTCTGGGCAAAATTCAACGAGCTTCTTCTTGTTGCGGAAGAAAAAGGCTATTACAAACTGGAGTGGGAATCCAACAAGGAGCTTCTGGAGCTTACAGAAAAAATCAAAAAGGAATATCTGGAAGCGAACGGAAAAATGATGCAGGAGTTCGGCAGACTTTTAATAAAAGCGCACGAGCTTTGCGAGGAAGCGAACATCCGCTACGAGGATTATATTGACCGTGTCTTGTGCCTTCCGCGGAATACGGCAAAAGATATTCAGAAAGTTGCGCGCGTGGATGTAAATCCTGCAATCGGGTTTGAAAATATGAAAGTTGTCGCTTCTGTGCGCAAAAAGGATGAACGACAGGAAGTTGAAAAAGAATTTTTGGACGGAAAAAGTCCGGCTTCTGTGCGCGAGATGATGAAGCAAAAGGCGGCCTGCGCCGCAAATCTTGATGCGCGTGGAAAACTTGAAAAAGAAAAAAATCGTCTGGAGAAAACGATTGCCCAGCTTACCCAGCGGCTTGAATACGTGGAGGAAAGCCTTGCGAATATGTAAAAGTTTTCTTTTTAAATTTACGTTTTTTTCTGTTTTTTGCACTGGAGCGTTCTGTCAGATGTCAATGCCTTCTATTTCAATGCCGACGCTTTCAAATTCAGAAAGTCCTGCAATGCCAAGAATTTCGGCTCCGGTTCTGGGAACAAGATTTTACACGCCAGGATTTGTTGGCACGAATATTTCAAACAAAGAAAACAAGTTGAATTCTTCTGAAAACGAAAAAACTTCCACACAAAAAGAAGAGGAAAATGCAAAAAACGTAAAAACCAACGTGGCTGATTCTGCTTTAAAAGCGTTGAATTATCTTTCTGCGGATGATGTTTCTTATTTGGGAGGCAATGGTCTTTTTGGCGGAATTTACGGACTTCTTGGAAATGACGTTGCCGTTTCAAACCAGTTTGCAAAAAATAACCAGAACGATGTTCTTTTGGATTCTGTTATGGCGGAACTTTCTGAGTTAAAGGAAAAAACTGAAAGAAATTCGCAGGCGCTAAAAAAATCCAATTTGCCAGTTACAAATTCCGGGGCGGCTGGGGAAAATTCAAAGTTCAATCCGAAAATTTTAAGATTTCTTGTGAACGGCTACAACTTAAAAGACACGATAAGAACGGTTTACTTCAGCAAAAAAGAAAATGACGGTTCATTCCTGCTTACCGGCGACCGGAAATACACAAGCGACGGAAAATCCCGTGACGAAACTTTTTATCTTTTGTTCAAGGCGGACGGAAACTGCGGAACTTCGGCCGGATATTTTGTTGAGCCGCAGGTGATTCAGGACTACAAGAATGAATATTCGTTCCTTTATCAGCTTTCGCAGAAACCAAAGTTAAAGGCTGAAAAAACAGGAAATCTTGTTTCGCTAAAATATGTTTCAGACGGCTGGAATATGGATTTTTTGCTTGATATTGGCGACGAATAATTTTTAGGGAAAAAAATGGCTGCATCAGAAAAACTTTTGGACGGACTAAAACAGATTGGAATTCCTGCTGAGAAAATTCAGGATTTTTCAAAAAAACTTGATAAATACATAAACGAGATAATTCTTTTTAATTCCGCGTACAATCTTACAAATACAAGCGTTTATGACGAGATTGTTGTAAACCACATTTTGGATAGCCTTGCTCCGTATAAGATTTTTCTGGAGCTTTCAAAAAATTTTGATTCTGACAGTTTTAAGATTGCGGATATTGGTTCTGGCGGCGGACTTCCGGGAATTCCGCTTGCTGTTGTTTTTCCAGAATTTGATTTTACACTGGTTGAACGGATGGACAAACGGTGTGCGTTTCTTGAAAATTGCGCCGCAATCTGCGGTCTAAAAAATGTTTCGGTTCTTAAAAAAGAGGCGGAAAAAGTTCCTTCTGAAAGTTTTGATATTTCAACATTCCGCGCGTTCCGGCCTTTAGACGAAAAGATGACAAAAACTCTTCTTGCCCTTACAAAAAGGAACGGAATTCTTGCGGCGTATAAGGCAAAATCGGAAAGTATTGCAAAAGAGATGGAAGAGATAAAATCGCTCGGGCTGGAATTTTCTGTAAAAAAACTGTTTGTTCCGTATCTTACAGAAAATTCCAGCGGCAAGGATGAACGCGAGCGAAATCTTGTGCTGATTAAAAATTGCAGGTTGTAACGTCCAGCTTTTTTAGGACTTGAATCAATTTTGTTTTTTCAATCAAATCGATAGGGCGTCCTTCCACATATTTTTCCGCTTCGTCTGTAAATGTTCCGGCGGTTACGCAAAATGCCTTGTCGCATCGTATATCGCGGATTTTTGAATGTAGGTCGCGTACGTACAATTCGCCGATTGCGCCTGTGCTTCGGTAGAATCTGAACAATTCTGTGTCCGACCATTTGGCGGCCTGAACTTCGCAAAGAACTTCCACACATTCTGCGGTAACAGAAATATCTTCAATTTTAATAAATGCGTTCGGGTAATATCCGGAAACGAATTTTCTGCAGAGGGCAACAAAATCGCTTGTGCCGGACATAAGATATGCCTGAAGGTTTGAGTTTTGGTTCAATTCCTGGTAGCGGTTGATTAAAGCCTGGACATCGCGGTAACCCGGGGCAATCATCTGGATTTGCTTTAGATAAGTGAGCGCGCGCCCGATATTTTTTTGCGAGATAAGAGTGTGGGCGAGCCTGTAATAAATTGTAAGTTTTGTTTCCTGATCAACATTTTCAAGCTTCAGCGCGATTTCGTAATCTTGGATTGCCTTGTCCGGGGCGTTCTGCTTGTCGTGGATTGTTCCAGCGGCAAGACACGCCTTTGCGCCAAAAATCGGGTTTGACCTAAGATGAAGGAAAATCTTTAGCGCTTTGTCGCCGTATCCTGATTCATTCATTGCGGAGGCAAAATAGAACAGGACTTCTTTGTTGTCTGGATTGAACTCAACTGTCTTTTTTAGATATACAAGACTTTCGCGGTATTTTTTTGCAAAATACAAGGAGTATGCCAGATTTTGAACGACTTCTGTTTTTTCCGGGTTTATTTTTGCGGCGCGTCTGAATACTACAATCGCTTTTTCGTATTCCTGTTTCTGCATCAAAACCTTGCCCATATAATTGTTCGCGTCAAAATTCTGCGGGTCGTCCCGGAGACTTGCTGAAAGTGCTTTTAGCGCGTTGTCAAACTGATTTGTATGAAAACAGCAGATTCCGTATCTGAGCGATGAAACTTTTGCATCATCTGTCGGATGAAGTTTTTGCAGTTCCACAAGACGCTGATAAATCGGCATGGCTTTTTCGTAATTTTTGGCACCGTAGTAAACATCACCTAAAGCTGTTAAAGCCTGGATGTTGTTCGGTGCGTGAATCAGTTTTTTTGTGGCTTCTTTTATAATTGCTGAGTTATTTTTCTGTTTGCCGTTTTTTTTGCTTTTGTCATTGTTTTTGCTTGTTTTGCCAGTTATCAAGGTCAGGATGATAAACAAGGCTGCGGCCGCAATTACAGCAATTAAAATTGATAAAATCATTCAGCGTTCTCCAGTTATTTTTTTGCGCTTTTTAGTTCCGCGACAAATTCCGCAATTCTTTCCATTGCGATTTTTATTTTATCGATTGCAGTTGCATAGCAAACCCTGATGTGACCTTCGCCGCCAAGTCCAAAAACGCTGCCTGGAACAACAGCAATATTATATTTCTGAAATAGGCGGGTTGCAAATTCCTCGCTGGAAATTCCTGTTGAAGTAATATCAGGGAACATATAAAATGCGCCTTTTGGCTCTGGAACAGGAAGCCCCATCTCGTTGAATGCCTTTTCCATAAGGTTTCGGCGCTGCTGGTAACTTAGCCGCATTTTTTCAACGTCTTTCCAGCCGTTTCTTAGACCTTCTAAAGCCGCATACTGGCTGAAAATTGGAGCGCAGATTGAATTGTAGCCGTGAAGCTTTGTCATTTGTGTAATAAGGTCGGCAGGCGCGGCAACGTATCCGATTCTCCATCCGGTCATTGCAAAAGATTTTGAAAATCCGTTCAGGACAATTGTGTAATCCTTCATTCCCGGGAATGAACCGATTGAAACGTGTTTCGCGCCATCGTAAATCAGTTCGCAGTAAATCTCATCTGTAATGCACCAGATTTGATTTTTTACGCAGATTTTTGCGATTTTTTCAAGTTCCTTTGCGGGAATTATTGTGCCGGTCGGGTTATTCGGCGTACACATCATGATTGCCTTTGTTTTTGGGGAAAGAACTTTTTCAATCTGTTCAGCGGTCGGGAAAAATCCGTTTACGCTTGTGTCAACAGGAATAACTTTTGCTTCTGTAAGACACGCAAGCGGCTCGTAGTTTACGTAGCAAGGCTGACAGACGATAATTTCGTCCCCGGAATTTAAAATTGCACGCAAGGAAGCGTCAACACCTTCGCTGGCACCGACTGTAACAAGAATTTCTGTGTCGGGGTTGTAATACATATTGTAACGTTCCATGTATTTGCAGATTTCCTGCCGCAGCTCAAGCAGACCACGGTTTCCTGTGTAGGATGTGTGTCCTTTTTCCAGATGATAGAAAGCCTCTTCGCGCATTGTCCATGGAGTTGGAAAGTCCGGTTCGCCGACAGAAAGAGAGATTACATCGTCGTGTCCAATAAGCATTTCAAAAAATTTTCGGATTCCGCTTGGTGGAATTGATTCCATCAGGTGGCTGAATTTATCTGGTCGTGTGTTCATAAATTTCCTTTTTATAAAAAAATTAGCGGGCGTTGCGGGCTGGCGTCTGAAGCCCGCACGGTGGGTAGCGTAAAACCAAAGGTTTGGAGCGCAGGGCGGTTGTCCGCCCTTTATGCCTGTGCTTCCCGTCTGTCGCGTTCGTCTTCCACGTAAACAATGTCGTTTTCTTTGTACGTTTTTAAGATGAAACAGGTTTTTGTGGCCCGGACGCCTTCTAAAGTCGCAAGTTTATTTGAAACAAAGAATGCAACTTCCTGGAGCGAGTCTCCTTCGATGATTACCTTGAAATCGTATCCGCCGCTCATTAAAAAAAGTGATTTTACTTGAGGGAAGCGGTAAATTCTGTCGGCAAGGGCGTCGAATCCGTGCTCGCGTTCCGGAGTTACCTGCAGCTGGATTTCTGCGCGGACTTTGTCTTTGCTTTCACCGGTTTTTTCCGGGTTTACGATGGCCGCATATTTTAAAATAATTCCGTCATCTTCCAATTTTTTGATAATTGCGGCGACTTCGGCTTCTGTCTTTTTTGTCATGCTTGCAATGTCTTTTACAGAAAGACGCGCGTTTTGTCGCAGTAATTCAAGAATTTCTTCCATAATCTGGCCTCGTGGAATATAAGATTTTGGTTTGAATTTTGAGTTTCTGGTTGATAAATAAAAAGCGCAGGCGAATTTACGATTTGCGAAGATTTTGAGTGATTGAACCAATTAAAGTGCGTAGCACCACGATAAATACAGG
>CAVGBY010000046.1:0-14485 GCA_963627355.1 uncultured Prevotella sp.
GTGCTGAAAAGTCTTGTTTCAAAGAGGAAAATTGAAATCTGCAGATGGCCGTGGAAAGGAAGGCTGAAAATCCGGAATCAAGACCAGAAGAGAAATAAATGGCACCGGAACAGATTTGTCCGGGGTGCAAGAGTAAAAATTCTTATTTTTATGCGGAAGGGTTTTCTTCTTCGTCAGAATGTCGGGAAGAATTTTCAGCGTTTTCTGTCTGTTCGTTAGCCGCGGCAGGAGCAGATGCCGGTGCAGTTTTTGCCGCTCTTTTCTTTTTTGATTTTGGCGGCTTTTTTTTGTAATTGCAGACAAAGCAGCAGAAATTCATAAAAAATATGACAACAACGGCAGTTCCAATCACATAAGGATTTGTAAAGACCTGCTTTAAAATTGGCAAAAGTTCCGATATTTCCATATTTTTTTATCGGAGAAAATATTGCAGATTTTTACAAAAAGAAAACCGCACGCTTAATTGAATTAATTCCATGGAATTTTTATAATATTCTTATGATTGGGATTATTGATTACAACGCAGGAAATATTACAAGTGTGGAGCGGGCTTTAAAATTTTTGGACGCAGAATTTGTGCTTTCAAAAAATCCGGCCGAACTTGAAAATTGTGATAAAATCATATTTCCGGGTGTTGGTGACGCGGCCTATGCAATGGAACAGCTGAAAAAAACTGGATTTGACACTTTTCTAAAGGATTTTGTAAAAAGCGGAAGAAAACTGGCCGGATTTTGTCTTGGTGCGCAGATAATTTTTGATTTTTCAGAGGAAGGAAACGTTGAATGTCTTGGACTGATTTCCGGAAAAATCAGGCATTTTAAGGAATTATGGAAAGAATCCGGCGTAAATGCTGACGGAACTTTAAAATGTCCGCACATGGGCTGGAACGATTTGACTTTTACAAACGGCGGCTCTTCACTTTTCAGGGAAATTCCTGAACATTCAGATTTTTATTTTGTCCATTCCTATGTGATTTGCCCGGAAGACAAATCTGTAGTCAAGGCGACCTGCGATTACGGAATCAAAGTTCCATCATGCATTGAAAAAGACAACATAACGGTTTTTCAGTTTCATCCGGAAAAATCAGGTGAAAAGGGACTTCAGATTTTAAGGAATTTTGTGGGGGAAAAATCATGCTGAAAAAAAGAATTATCGTCTGTCTTGACGTAAAAGACGGAAGAACCACAAAAGGTGTAAAATTCCTGAACAATGTTGACATCGGCGATCCTGTTGAAATGGCAGCGGAATATTACCGCCAGGGCGTTGATGAGCTTGTTTTCTACGATATTATCGCATCGGCACGCGGCCGTGGCCCGATTCTTGAGCTTATCTCTAAAGTCGCGGGGCAAGTTTTTATTCCGTTCTGCGTTGGCGGCGGAATCAATACAATAGAAGATATAAGGCAGACGATTCTTGCTGGAGCTGAAAAAGTAAGCCTGAACAGTCCTGCGGTAAAAAATCCTGAACTGATAAAAGAAGGCGCAAAGATTTTTGGCTCTCAATGTATTGTCCTTGGGATAGATGTAAAAAAAGACCCGGCAAAACCTAGCGGATATGGAACAACAATTCACGGCGGACGTGTGGAAACCGGGCTGGATGCCCGTGAATGGGCGGTAAAAGCAGTTGAGCTTGGCGCTGGAGAAATTGTCCTGAATTCAATGGACGCGGACGGCACAAAAGATGGATACGATGTTCAGCTTACAAAAATGATTTCTGAGGCTGTTCCTGTTCCTGTGATTGCCTCCGGCGGTGCTGGAACTCCTGAGCATATGGCGAAGGTGCTTACGGAAGGAAAAGCGGATGCCGCGCTGATTGCGACGATGGTTCATTCCGGGAAATACACTGTAAATTCAATCAAAGATTCTTTGAAAAAAGACGGAATTCCTGTCCGGCTGTAAGATTTTAATTTTTGGAGAAAAAAATGACAGAATACAGACAATGGCACGAAGTTGACGGACCGAATTTTCAATTTTTCAGTGAAAATCAGGTTTATTTTTGCCAGTGCGACTCACATCACAAACTGAATCTTTTTGAACTTCTGCGGATTGTCACCGATGCGGCTGTTGAAGATTTCAACCAGAGAGTTATGAGCTATGATGTTCTTACGAGCAAAGGACTTGGAATTCTTGTTTCAAGACAAGCGTTCCGTTTTCATAAAATGCCTGCCGGAAACCAGAAAATAACGATTAAAACTTGGGAAGAAAAACCTGAACCGCTTCAATTTGTCCGAGCCTATGAAATTTTTGACACAGAAACAAATGAAAACCTTGTAAGCGGGATTTCAACATGGCTTCTGGTTGATCTGAACAAACGTCGTCTTATGAAAATCAAGGATTTTACACTGAGGGAAGAACCTACAATTCAAACTGAACACAACTGCTTTTCTGCCGGAAAAATTTCTATGCCGCCGGAAATGACAAGAATTCTTGAACGACCGATTTGGTACAGCGATATTGACGGAAACGGTCACATGAACAACGCCCGCTACGGAGCTTTTGTGATTGACTGCTTGCCACCTGAATATCAAGGAAAGGAATTCTCGGATTTTAGGATTAACTACAATAAAGAGGCTGTGCAGGGCGAAAAAATCGAACTTTTTGGAAATTTCTGCGTGCAGGAGAAGAAAATAACAATTGTGGGAAAACAGGCTGGCTCAACTTGCTTTGAATCAGAACTTTTCTGGAAATAATTGTTTCAATTTCCGGCGCAAACTTATGCAGAAAAAAAATTTTATACAAGATTTCAGCAGACTGAATATCGGGCACGGCTTGTTTCTGTTTCAAAAACATCCACTGCCCAAAGCCATGGTTCTTTTTTTTCAGGTGAGAACGAAAGATCAATATTTTCTTTTTTAACAAGCTCGATAAGCTGATTAAAAATAAAAGTCGCAATCCGTTCTGCGCTTGGATTCTGGTCAAAAACAGGCATATCATTTAAATTTGTGTGGTCAAGGCTTTTGCATACGTCGCGGAGAGCCTTTTTTAACGCTGAAAAATCCATCAGCATACCGCCATCGTTCAATTTTTCACCACGGACATGGGCGTAAACTTTGTAATTGTGCCCGTGAAGATTCTCGCACTTTCCATTGTAATCGCGCAGAAAATGCGCCGCCGCAAAATCGGCAGTCACTCTAACTTCATACATATTCTACTCTTCTATCTCAGGAATTCTTCTTTTTAATTCAGACATAAACTGATCACCGGAAACGCCTTCCCTAAGACAGGCAAAAAGACAATTATCTCCGGCAACTGTTCCAAGAATCTCATCCATATTCATATTGTCAAGCGCATTTGAAACCGTATTCGCGTGTCCCGGAAAAGTTTTTATGACAACAATATTTCCGCTCCAGTCAATGCTGACATATCCGCGCAAAAAATCCTGGACGTAAATCATCTCTGATTCCTGACGCTCATCATCGCCCGGCAAAGTGTAGACATAACCAGTGTTGCCATCAGCAATTTTTCCGACTTTCAGAAGCTTAAGGTCGCGGGAAAGGGTCGCCTGCGTAACCTCAAAACCTTCTTTTTCAAGATAAGCAAGAAGTGAATCCTGACTTTCAATGCGGTAATTTTTTATGAGTTTTCTAATTGTCTTTAACCGACTAAGACGTTCCTTCACAGTTGCCTCTTTTTATCAGTGTATATTTATGCAATATTATAAATAAATATTCATATTAACGCAATGACAGGAAAAGCGGGAAAAGCAGCGGAAAAAGGATAAAAAAAATGACTTAAACCCAACCCGCACGCGGTTTCCGCAATATATCGGATCCAGAAAATCAGTAAAACCCCAACTTTAACACAACCAGCTGGAATCTTGAAAAAAGCAGACTTAATTTTGCAAATTCTACCTCATCTTTTTGATATAAAAAGTCTGACTCCGACAGTCTTCCGGCCGCCATAAGCCGCCCATAGGATTCAAGCCGGCTTTCCTCCAGTTCCAGAGATTTTCGCATAGAGAAAACTGAGTCTTCGTATAACTTTAGGGAAACCGCCCTGCTATTTTTAGAACATTCCTGACGTCTTAGAATTTTTGCCTTTTCAAGCTGATACAATTTATCAGTCATTGCATATTTATTCACTTCTGAAATATTCAGAACATCTGGGAAACACGGAATTTTCACTCCCAGGCTGAACGCCCACTCAGATTTTTCAAAAGACGGAAAATCATTCTGAACATATCCAGTAGAAACAGAAAGCCCCACCGTCAAAAAATTCACGGAAGATTTGCAGGAACTTGCGTTTTTCAGACGCTCCGTTTCAAGCTGAAGATACTCCACCTCGTCTGCGGAAAAAGTTTCTTTCTGCGTGGAAAACAATTTTTCGCATAACCCGACAAATTCTTCAAAAGAAATATTTTTATCGGGAAGAATTCCGCCGAATTCAGAAATTTTTTGCTCAGCCGAAACAAGCGAAACACGGCAATTCTGCTGCTCGTCAAGCAAATCCCTATATTTTGAAAACTGCTCGTGCAGCTCGATGCTGGTGATTTTTCCCAGAGCAAAAAGTTTCTCGTAATCCTGATTAAGTTTTTCAAAAAAATCCAGCCGTTTTCTATTCAAACGAATAAGCTGACGATAATAAAGCGCATTTCCAGCCGCAGAAATAAAATCCTTTGTTCCAGCCGAAACTGCGTTGAAAAAATTCAATGCGGCAAGATGCTTTTTTTTGAAGTAATAGTTTTTTGCAAAATCATTATAATTTTCAAAAACAGATTTATTGAACGCAAGCGGCAAATCTACAGAAATTGAGCCGGACAAAGAATTTGCAAGTCCAGACTCGCCTTCTGTAAAAATAAGATTGCCGCCAAACTCATAGGAAACAGAAGCCAATGCCGGCAATTCCTGTGAAAAGCTGACAGCCGGAGAAGCAAAAACGCTTTTCAGGCCGTCAGCCAAATCGCCTGAAAAATTTCCATTCGCATTGAAATACATTTTTGGCGCATAGAAATTTTTATATTTTTTTGACTCAAGCGACGCAATACTCTGATTAAGATTCGCGATGTGAAAAAAATCCAAACCGTAAAAGGAAAAATCATCCAGCGAAATCCCAAAAACACGAACCATACTGAAAAAAAACAGAACCGGGCAAAAGATTTTTTTCATACTGTAAAATCCAACTTTTTCAAAAGAAAATACAACAATGTCTGGTTTTCCAGAACAATCCTGGCATTTACTTCAAATCCAGGTTTTATCTGATAAGCCAAACCTCTTTTATCTTTAAGTTCCATTGAATCCGCCGAAGCATAAACAGTAAAATACAAAAATCCTGAATCAGAAATTTCAGAATCTGGCTGAATCACACTTAATTCACCGTTGATACCTTTAAACTCCGAATACGGAAAAGCCGGAAATCTTAATTTTACTTTCTGACCTTTTTCCAATTTTCCCATATTTTCCGCCGGAACATGAAGCTCAATCCTGCAGTTCTTATCAGCCGAAGGAACAATATTCAAAACCTGCTGGTCAGCAAAAAGATAATCTCCAACATTCAAAGAAGATTTTTCCTGAACAAAACCGTCCACAGGAGAAACCAGCACAAGATTTTTCAGAGCCTCTTTTACCTGCACAACCTGCTTCTGCAATTCTTCTTTCTCTATTTTAAGCGCATCGATTTCCTGTTTCACCGAACTATAAAAATCCGCACAGAACTGCTCATATTCCATAACCGCAACCGAATATTCATACCGCTTTTTTTCAATTTCACTGGCAGTCGTTGAACTTTCAGGAAGTCCAGATTCTTCAGCAAGCAATTCTTTAGTTCTACGAATTCTCGCATTCAAAAGTTTTCTTTCCGCAACAAAAGACTCAAACCTTGCGCAAATCGTGGTGTTATCAGTTTCAATCTTTTCAGAATTATTTTCATAACCATCAACAAGAATACCCAATCCCTTCAACTTCCCGCAATTTTCTTTAAGCTGAAGCTCAACAGATTTTTTCTGGGCCAAAAGACTGTCGTTTTTTATGGAAAGCAACTTGTCTCCCGACTTTACAAAATCCCCTGGTCTATAAAAAAGAAATTCAATTTCTCCAGAAGTAATATTGCTGACAGTAGAAACGTTCATAACCGGCCTCACAATTCCATCTGCCTTTACCACATCATCAATTTTCCCGAAACAGACAAAAAATGCGATTCCAGTAACAATTCCACAAAGAATCCATATAATTGAATGAAGATACCACGGCTCTTCTCTGCAAAGAACCTGACTCATATCCTCCAGCATATAATCCGGGTAAACCACAAATCTTTTCATAAACAAAAAACCTCTTACCTAAATTCCATTCTGGGCTGTCCACATCTGATGATATTTGCCTTTCCGCGCAAGCAGTTCCTCATGATTGCCTGATTCAACAATCGAACCATTGTCAAAGACGTAAATTTTTTCACAATTCTTAATTGTTGAAAGCCTGTGCGCAACAATAATCATTGTGCAGTCGGCGCAACATTTATCAATTGTTTCCATTATTCCACGCTCTGAAATACTGTCCAAACTGGCTGTCGCTTCATCCAAAATCATCAGACCCGGTTTCCTAAGCAAAATTCTAGCAAGCGCAATCCGCTGACGTTCGCCGCCAGAAAGCGATGCTCCCCTTTCACCGACTGTTGTTTTGTACCTATAGTCCAACCTTGAAATAAACTCGTGCGCCTGTGCTTCCTTTGCCGCCTGAACAATTTCCGGCATCGAATAACCACCATTTCCCCATTGAATATTCTCCGCGACAGAACCACTGAACAACAGCGCCTCCTGAGGCACATAGCCAATACAATTCCTATAAGAAACTGTATCAATATCCGACAAATCAAAACCGTCCACAGAAATATTTCCTGAATCAATCTGATAGAATTTCATAAGAAGTTTTGTCATTGTGGATTTTCCAGAGCCACTCGCGCCGACAAAAGCCACGTGTTCTCCAGCCTTGATATTTAAACTCACATCTTTAAGTGCAGTTCCCCGCGTTCCATACGAAAAAGAAATCTTATCAACGCAAATATCGCCTCTTACCGCCTCAACTTTTGTCAACTCAGACTCATTTTCACTTTCCTCCGGCATATCAAGAACCTCGCTCAACCTGTCAGAAGAAATAACCGCCTGCTGAATACTTTCCTGCAAAGTCAAAAGACGCGCCAATGGACCAAGAAAATATCCGGACAAAGTCACAAAAGATATAAGCTGCCCCAAAGACATTGAACCCTTAAAAATCAAAAGACTTCCAATCCAATAAACCGCCAGCGTACCAGCGCTTGAAACAAGATTTTGAAGCGCATTCTCACAGTTCGCCATTGTTCCCAAGGAAATACTTTTCCTGACAAAAGTTGAAAGTTTTTCCTCCAGCCTTCTAGAAGCCTCTTTTTCCGCCGCCAGCGCCTTTATAGTTCCAATTCCATTAACGCTTTCCACAAGAACCGCCTGCTTTTCCGCCTCAAGAACAGCCTGAAGTTTCAGTTTTCTTCTGAAAGGTTTTACAAAAAGCCAGACAATAACCGCAGACACCACAACAGGAATCATTGAAACCCACAAAAGCTCCGCACCAAACGCAAACAAGAAAATTCCGCCAAAAATCAGCATGCAAGAATCAATCACAACAGACAAAGTCATGCTAGAAATTGTCTGCCGGACCGTAACAGTATCGCCAATCCGCGAGATAATCTCACCAGTTTTCCGGCTGGTAAAAAAATTCATAGGAAGCCGAAGAATATGACTGAAATAATCATTCACTAAAACCAGATCAATCTTGTTGCCAAGAAAATTCATAAGCTGATTCCGTGAAAATTCCGTAAGAACCTGAAACAAAATCACAAAAAGATAAGCAAACGAACACAACGCAAGCGTATTTTCCAGCCCGGAATACAGAACATCGTCAATCAGAAACCTAAAATAAAACGCAGAAGCCGCACCAAGAATACTTAAAAGCAAACCGGCAATAAAACATTCTATAATACTTTTTTTATGAGGCTTAAGAAGATATGAAAATCTTGCCAATAAACCTTTAGTTTCCTTAGTGCGTTGAAATTTCTGCTCAGGCTCAACAATGAAATAAACGCCAGTCCACTTACCACAGAACAAGGACCAGTCAACGCAGTCTATTCCATCATCAGGATCCGCCACAATGACTTTATTCCCCTTTCTGCCGTAGACAACCACATAGTGATCAATAACGTCTTTTTTCACATGACATATAACTGGAAACGGAACATTATCCAGATTCTTTTCAGCGCTAACAATTCCACGGCAAGACATTCCCAACGCAGAAGCACCTTTCACAAGCCCGAATCCACTTGTACCAAAACAATCCGTTCCCGAAAAATACCTTATTCTGCTTATAGAAATTCTCTTCCCATAATATTTAGCGATACTCGCAAGACAAGCCGCACCGCAATCAGTTTCATCATGCTGTTTCACCAGAACATACTTTTTCATAAATCAAAACCTAAAACTTAAGTGTTTCAAAAGGATTCTTAGGATGAGAATACCCAGGACAGGTAGGCCTCAACATATCGTCTGAAAGCCTGGGTGCCGAAAGTTTTCCATAATCAAGCCGAGACGATGTTGAACCGCCACTGCTAGATGAACTGTAACCAATACGACTTGAACTGCTACTTCCTGATATTCTGTAGCTTCCAGCGCAATAAGTACGTCCAAACCCATAACTGCCGGAAGAACTTGTGCCTCCACCAGAGCAACCGCTGTAGCCTCTGCCTGAACCGCCGCCGCTAGAGCCGCCGTATCCACCGTTAATCTTCAAAAGATCTTCCTTTGTCAGCACCTTGTGCTGTTTAAGCAATGATTTCATTCAAAACCTCCTTAATGTCAGAATGATTTCTATAAACAACTGAATCATAAGAAACAGTTTGTCTTAAGTTTTCAACGCCGAACCCCGAATTCATCTTGAACTTCCAGCCGGACTGATTTATTTCTTTCCAGTCTTTTTCGCTTTCCATCAGAAAAGTCTGCCATTCCCGCGGCTTTCCTGTCTTATACAGAATCTGCACAGATTCACTTGCCACGCGTTCCAGCTCCATCAGAAAACTGCAAGGATTCAACACCGATTCCCACGCGCCGCAGACAATTACAGAATCAAAAGATTCGTCGGCAAATGGAATACATTCCGGACGAACAACAACTCCATCATCAGATTCTTCCAGAACGGAAACAAATTTAAAATTCTCCGGAAAAACCTCATCGTCCGGCACAAAATTTCCGGTAAGCACAAGAGTTTTCTTATTCTTCGCAAACTCCGGCAAAGAACCGTAGACACAGGAGAAGGCAATCCGTTCCTCCTCCGCAGCATGGATTTTTTCCACATCATTTGATTTTTTGTACGCAGAAATAATTTTTCGCTGATTTTTTTCGTAGGCGATGTTTATAAAAGGAATCCTTCCCTGCGCAATAAGCCTGTAAAAATAAAGATGAGATTTTACGCAGCGTTTCCAAGTCCAGTCTTTTGCCGTCCGCATCGCATTCTCACGCAGCAAGTCAAGCTTGGGCAAATCCAGAATCGCGTTCCTAAGCACAGAAACCATCTCGTGGGCATTTCCAGGCAAGCCGATGCAGTTACGTCCAGGCTCAGCATATTCATCCATTCCAAGACCAGTTGTAACCAGCAAAAGCGCGCCGGAAGCCATCGCCTCAAGACCAGTCAGACCGAAAGGCTCGTAATGGCTCGGCATAACAACAATGTCCGCATTCGCATACGCTTCAAAAAGCTCATTTCCTTCAAGAAATTCCGGTTTATTGAACAAAGAAAGATCCATTCCCACATCAATCTGCCCGCGTCCATAAAGGCAATACTCCACAGAATTCCGCCATTTAAAACGAGGTCCCAGCTGGTTCACCGCATAAATAAAATCATTCACACCTTTCTGGACATTTTCAAAGCGCCCAAAGTAGCACACCCGGATTTTTCCATCATTGCGGAAATTCCTGTGAAATTTTTCAGTCCTAAGACCAAGCGGAAGAACAATCGCCGACTTTAAATTTCCCGCGTGCTTTTCAACGCATTTTGCAGAAAATTCAGAATAAGACGCGACAACCGCACTGTTTTCAATGGCGCAGCGCTCAACCTTGACTTCCTGAAAATACAAATCATCAAGATAACTGGAAGCAATCAAATCCGTAAAAATAAGGTGAGAAGAATAAAAGACGTTTTTTTCAAACCTAAAAGGCATATAAGTCTGACGGTCGTTGCAGTGAATCACATCTGGCTTAAAAGACTGAAGAAGCGGCTCCAGCTGTTTTCTAAGGCTCGCCGCAGATTCCAAAATTCTAGCCTCAGGAGTGAATGCGTCAAAAATCTGCTCTGGAGCAAAGACATAATCAACAGTTTCATCCGGAAGCGGAATTCTTCCATCAGAAAGATGAAAATAAACGCATTTTACATCACAATACTTTCTTAGTTCCCGAACATATTCCCGGGTAAAAGTTCCAAGCCCGCCAAAAAGATACCCCGGATGCTCGGATGTTACAAATAGGACTCTCATTTTTTAACCTCTGCATATTTAACGCAAAAAAAAATCAAAAAATGAAATGAATCACAAAAAAAAGTGAAAAAAATTTATCAGGTCAAGTGCGCCACGGCTTTTTTTGTTTATTGTGCTTTTTTGTGTTTAATTATATTATTCATAGCAATTGGAAAATTATGAAGTCAGAGATTCAAGTTACAGACGGGTCACTTTTAAAAAATATTTTTCTCTTTAGTATTCCGCTGGTTTTCACAAATATCCTGCAGATTCTTTTTAATATGGCGGACTCTTCCGTTGTAGGTCGATTTGCCGGGGCGCTTGCGCTTGGAGCAGTCGGCTCAGACGGGCAGTTATGCTTTCTTTGCTCAGGACTTTTGATTGGAATCGGTGGCGGTGTAAATGTCCTTGTGGCTTTTTACATTGGTCAGAACAACAAAAAAGAATTGAATGACATGATTCACACGGCGGCAGTTTTTTGTCTTGCAGCAGGAATAATAGTAATGGTTCTTGGCTGGATTTTTGCTCCGCTGATTTTAAGGACGATGAAAACAAGACCTGAACTTTTTTCAGGAGCCTTGCTTTATTTTAGAATTTATCTTATTTCAATGCCTGCTATGGCCTTGTATAATTTTGGAAACGCAGTTTTAAGCGCGCACGGAAACACAAAACTTCCGCTGATTTTTTTAGGACTTGCCGGAATTGCAAACGTTTTTCTGGACTTGCTTTTAGTCATTGTCTTTAAGATGAGTGTGGCAGGGGTCGCGATTGCCACAGTTGTCGCGCAGTTTATAGCCTGTTTCCTTACTGTCCGGGCAACCTTTAAGGATATGGGAAATGTTCGGTTCAACAGGAGCAACTTAAAACTAAACCTACACAAGACAATGCAGCTTGTAAAAATAGGAATTCCAGCCGGACTGCAGAATGTTGTCTTTGCCGTGGCAAATCTTTTTATTCAGGCCGGAGTAAATTCTTTTGATGCGCTTATGGTTGCCGGAAATGCGGCCACAATGAACGGTGATAATCTTGTCTACAATGTAATGGCGGCGTTTTATACAGGCGGCGCGACTTTTATAGGGCAGAATTATGGCGCGCGCAAAAAGGACAGAATCTTAAAATCATATTTTATAAGCACCGGCTATGCGGCAATCCTAGGAATTGTCCTGGGAATCCTGTTTTATATTTTTGGGCATCAGTTTTTGGGACTTTTTACAACAGACAGCAGGGTTGTTGATTACGCAATGCAGAAATTCCGGATTATGACATTCAGTTTTGGAATCTCGGCATTTATGGACGGAACAATAGCCGCAAACCGCGGGCTAGGAAAAACACTTATTCCTTCTGTTTTTGTATTTATCGGCTCGTGCCTTTTCCGTGTGATTTGGATTTACACGATTTTTGCACATTTCCGCACAATCGAAAGTCTTTTCTTACTGTATCCGGTAAGCTGGTTCATAACGGCTGTCTTTGAAATAATTTATTTTGCTGTAATCTATAAAAAAGAAACAAGAAATCTATAAAAAAAATCCGGGTTTTATCAATTCAGAATAAAACCCGGATTTTGAACAACGAACTATTTGTTCAGATATTCAACAACAAGCTCGCCCATTTTCTTTGTGCCGACAAGTTTTCCTGCGGCTTTTACTTCCGCAATATGTGAACCGGCAATATCACCAGTTCGCCAGCCGTCATCAAGAACAGCGTTAACCGCATTCTCAATTGCCTTTGCTTCTGTCTCAAGCTTAAAGCTGTAGCGCAAAAGCATGGCTGCAGAAAGAATTGTAGCAAGCGGATTAGCCAAATCTTTTCCTGCAATATCCGGAGCAGAACCGTGAATCGGCTCGTACAGTCCAGGACCTGTTCCATCTCCAAGTGAAGCAGAGGCGAGCATACCGATTGAACCTGTAATCTGGCTTGCCTCGTCAGACATAATGTCACCGAACATATTGCTTGTGGCAATTACGTCAAACTGCTTTGGGTTTCTGACAAGCTGCATTGAGGCATTGTCAATGTACAGGTAAGAAAGCTCAACTTCCGGATAGTCTTTTTTAATATCTTCTGTAACACGGCGCCACAACTGAGAAGAATTCAAAATATTAGCCTTGTCAACAACGCAAAGCTTCTTTCGTCGGCTCATAGCGTATTCAAAACCCATGCGTACAATGCGTTCAATTTCAGGGCGTGTGTATTTTTCTGTATCCCATGCGGTGTTTCCGTCAGCAGAAGTTCCGCGTTCACCAAAGTAAATACCGCCGGTCAATTCGCGGACGATAAGAATATCAAGACCATCGCCGACAATTTCATCTTTTAACGGGCAGGCATCTTTAAGCTGCTTCCACATTACAGCAGGGCGAAGGTTTGCATAAACTTTCATTCCGCCGCGAAGTCCAAGCAAAGCTTTTTCCGGACGGATTTCTGAAGGAAGGTTATCCCATTTTGGACCGCCGACAGCACCAAGCAAAGCGGCATCTGATTTTAGACAAATGTCAAGCTGATCCTGCGGAAGCGGTTTTCCGAATTTGTCGATTGCGCAGCCACCGGCCAGAACGTTAGTGTAGTTCCACTTGTGACCGTATTTTTTTGCAACAGCGTCAAGCACATTAACAGCTTCTGCCACAACATCAGGACCAATTCCGTCCCCTGGAATCAAAGCAATAGTCTTTTCCATTTTTATCCTCTTTTTTTTAGCGGAATACCACTAAAAATGACAAATTATTGTTTATCCCAAATGGCGAGTTTTATTAATTTAGTACAAAATTGAATGTGCTACCAGAAAAAGCGCGTCAATTTGCCATGCGGAGCGTAACAAGGTATCGGACTGCGCAATTTTCTTCAAAAATTGCTTGCCATCGCACCGAATGGTTCGGTTGACGCTTACTTTTTCTTCCCGCCCATTCAATTTACGAATTCAGAAAGAAAACTCGACATTTGGACTATCTAATCTTGTAAAATATTAATGAATTCAGTTTTATTATTCAACAATGGGATTTTTTGGGGTTTTAGGGGCGGAGCCCCTAGGAGAGTGGGTAGGCCGCAATGAAATGCGGACGCAGGGCGAGGCTTCGCCCTACGGATTTTTATTATTTGCAGCTTTCGCTAAGTTCCTGATGTTTTCTAAGAAGTTCGGTTGTGAGTGTTTCCTGGAAAACTTTGCTGTTTGCCGCCTGATTTTCCGCGTCAACGGTTTCGCCCTTGTACAAAACCACCGGGTAGTCCTTGATGATGTTCGCGCGGGCATTTTTTATGATACATTCTGCCATCTGCATTGCAAGCGGATTGTATTTTTTCTTGTTGATTACGGCAACCGACTCTGTGAGCGAGAAATTTCCTTCAACAGGGTCAACAAAATCAATCGGAAGACCCGATTTTTTGTCGCGGACTGCCTGATGCCTTAGACCAAAACCAACGGCAACCTCGCCGGAACGGATTTTTTTAATAGGACCGGAACCTGAAAGCTCAAGATGAGGCCCCGCATTTTTATAAATTGCCTTTAGAACTTCTTTTGCGCCCTGCTCGCCGTACTCAGAAACCAGAGCCTGAACCATAAGCCATGCGGTTGTGCTTCCCATAGGGTCAACAACGCTCACAAGATTTTTGTATTCAGGATTTCCAAGCTCCTTTATGCTTTTTGGGCAAGGAATTTTGTCTTCCTTTAAAAGTTTTGTGTTTACAATTACCGCGCCTTGAAGGGCAAGAAGCGGTGTGTAAAACGCAGGATGTTCAACTGTTGATTCCGCCTGAAAAGTCAAATCCTTGAACATATTGTTCATCTGCTGGGCGCTTTCAATGTAGAATGAGCTCATTGTAACAAGGTCAGCCTCGATGTCTGAGCCTTCTGCAAAAAGTTTTCCGCCAAGCTCGCTTGTTCCGAACGACTGGAAAATGTACTTTCCGGCAAATCCGTTTTCGTCGAGCGCTTTTTTTACGGAAACAACCGCCTCGTCATCTGCATTTGAATAAATAATAACCTGTTTTTCCGCTGGATTCTTTTTTGAACAGCCGAAAATCAGTGCGGCACACGCTAGAAG
>CAVGBY010000047.1:0-4402 GCA_963627355.1 uncultured Prevotella sp.
CCCCCGTTGTGTTCAAAATCGTAAATTTTATCCGCATATTTTGATTTTAGATATTCAAAACATTCTTTTTCACAGATTTCCCATTTTTCCATTTTTAACTCTCCAAAAATAAAATGTATTTTTTTTGGTATTCCAGAAACTTCAAGTTTTTATTAATTCAGACTTTATTTGCCGCAAGAGTTTTACCGATTTCAACTGCAATATATTGCAGCACATCAACAACTACTGAATTTCCGAACTGTTTGTAGGCCTGGTTTTTGTTTTTTGCGATTTTGTATGTGTCGGGGTAGCCCATGATTCTTGCGCATTCCCTTGGGTGAAGTTTCCGAGGTTTTCCGTTTACAAGGTAGCCGCCGGTCTTTGCAAAAACTCCGCCGCCGTAAGCAGAAAGCGTTACTGCTATTCCTTTTGTGCTGTAGATCCGTTCCCCTTGTCCGCCTTTGTTCACAATTCCAAGCCGGATTGAAGAATCGCTGTACCTGTCGTCTTTTGTGCCATTGTAGAAAGTGTCGGCGCGGTTCACGTATAAATCTTTTACCATTGACTCATCGTCCAGCAAAAAATCTTTAACATGGCGGGCAAGCTTAAACGGTGCTGGATATGAAAAATTCTTTTCCGCCAAGTCGTTGCTAAAGCATACCATATAGATACGCTCCCGCTTTTGCGGCATTCCATAGTTCACTGCGTTCAGGACTTTCTGGTAAAAAGTGTAGCCTAGCTGCTCCATAGTAGCCTTTACAACCGCAAGCGTGTTTCCGTTGTCGCGCACGGCAAAATTCTTTACATTTTCCATAAAGACAACTTTGGGGCGTTTCGCTTTTACAACACGGGCAACATCAAAGAACAAAGTTCCACGGCTGTCCTCAAAGCCCCTCTGTTTTCCGCTGATTGAAAATGCCTGGCACGGAAATCCCGCGCAAAGAATATCGTGGTCTGGAACAGTGTTTTCATCAACTTTTGTAATATCGTCTTCCGGCTCAATCCCAAAATTATCTTTGTAAACCGACTGCGCCGCCTTATCCCACTCATTCGCATAAACACATTCAGCACCAAGCGATGATAAGGCAAGATGAAAACCGCCGATTCCCGCAAAAAGGTCTATAAACTTGTAGCCACAAAGACTTTTTTCATTTATTGCAATCATATAAATCCCGAACTCATCTAAGTTTATAACGCTTTAGATTATATTTTCAAGATAAAAAAAATCTTTTGCAGATAAATCACTTTTTTCCCCCACCCTAGCATAAAGGCAACAGTTATTCATACACCAGAGCAGGATTTTTGTTTTCAATCTTCCAGTTTAGGTATTGTGTGGTGGCGGTGGAATTTATGGAAGTCCATGCGTTTAAAAGTTCGATAAGGTCTTCTGAGGTTGTGCCGCCGACGGTCAGTTCGCCTGTGGTTTTGAATTCGCCGTTATCCTCTGTAAAATAATTTATTTTTATATTGCTCGCGGCTCCGCTTATGCCACTTGCTGTTGTTCCGTCTAAGCAGTATGTGCTTGAAATTTTTATAACTTTCAGATAACTATAATCAGTTGTATTGCAGCCGCCGACAACAGTTCCTTTTGACGACATAGAAATACCATCCAAAATTTTTCCGGTATTCACACAGTTATTTATATTTATATAAACGCCGCTAGAGTCATAATTATTCGCCTCGCCCAGAATTCCGCCGACCTTAGATTGTATTGTACCGGTTGTGTACGAGCTTGTTATATCACCAAGATTTATACAGTTAAAAATACCGTCAGCTTCATCTGTCGCATAATAAGAACCTGCAATGCCGCCGACGCAATGTTCAGAGTCATCACTATCACCCGTCAATAAAGTCTGTATAGAACCTCTGTTAGTGCAGTTTACTATATCTCCTTTCATCGCCTGGCCGCAAATTCCCCCGACTGCTGCGCCACCGGTAGAGTTATTTGTGATTTTTCCTTTGTTTATGCAATTTTTTATGCTTCCGTCGCTCATATACGCGGCAATGCCGGCTGTTTTATTTGCAGCAGCAGTATTAGTTATTTCAGCATTATTGACACAGTTTTCAACTGTACCGCCGTAAAGGTTGAATACAATTCCACTATAAGTAAATTTTCCGGCAGAAGTAAGATTCTTTACGCTCCCCCCCCCACCAATCTGATAGAAAATTGAATACAGAGTATCACTATTAGAAGTCAGCGTTTTTCCGTTTCCGTCAAAAGTTCCGTAAAAAGGAGTGGAAGAATTTCCGATTGCAGCAAAACTACTATCAAGCGTTATGTCACCCAGCAATGTAACTGTAGTTCCGCTAAAAGAACTACCACTGCTTACTAAATTTGACAATTTAAGCATCTCGTCCGCAGATAAAGCCGTAAATTTCTGGTATTTGCTAAAATCAGGAGTGCCATTAAATGCGCTAAACCCAGTCGGCTTTGAAAGAAAACCAGCATCCGTTATATACCACCCTTCTAAATCATTGTCTGTAACACAGAATTTTTTATAATCATCAGTCTGAGTGCTATACTCAGAAGCTCCACCACTGCCACCGCCGGTTGTGTAAGAAGTTTCAAAAAGCGATGTTCCGGCAGTATAATTTTCAGGGGTGATTCTTGCTGTGTATACCGCCCCCGGACAATCAGTATTTTTACCCGGAGAAAGAGCAGATGTAACAGTAATCTTATTGCTGCCGCCAAGATAAATATCGTTTCCTTCTGCTTCCGCCGCAATAACCGCTGAATCGCCAAGCAGTATCTTTCCGCCTGTCTTTAAATAAATCGCGCCGCCAAGGCTCGTAACGTTTCCGTCCTTATCAAATGTCTTGTTTGATGTCATGTAGCCGCCGGCCATTATAAATTTGCATTTTTCTGTTCCGTCGCCATGGTCTATGTAAACCGCTCCGCCTGCGCCGCCGTTTTTTGCTGTGTTTTCAGATATTTTTCCGCCAGTCATTTTAAAAGTTCCGTAAGTTGAATTTCCGCCCCAAAGGAATATCGCGCCGCCACCGTTTCCGGAGTCTTCTCCAGTTGAATAATTTCCATAAATAGAACCGGAGTACATTGTAAAATCTGCGTTGTCCGCGCAGTAAACCGCTCCTCCACGTACCGCGCTGTTTTCTTCGATTGCAGTATCACAGGAATCACTTGAGTAACCGATTGTTACCTTTACCCTAGAAGAATTATCAGCGCTGCCGCTTGCATAAATCGCGCCACCGTTTTTTGCCGCATTGTTTTCCCTGATTGAACAGCCGGAAAAATCCGCATTGCCGCTGTAAATAAAAATTCCGGCGCCGTTACCTTCAGACGTATTTCCGCAGATAGTACCGCCGGTCATAGCAATTTTTCCCGGAGTTTCGTTATAGTCAGTTCCGAGGTCGTACAGATAGATTCCGGCACCGTTTCCAGCCGAATCATTATTTTCCACCGCACCGGCCTTGTTGCAGCAGATTTTTGCGTCGCCTGAAATATTTGTCTGCGCCTGGCTGTAAATTCCTCCGCCTTTCCTTGAAAAATTCCAGCCTATAACACCGCCTTTCATATTGAATGTTCCGGATACAATACACACTCCACCGCCAAAAACTTCCGTATAATTCCTGCAGATGTACGCGCCTTCTTCCATATTGACAGTTCCGCCCGAAATATAAAGCCCTGCGCCTGTCGCAAGATTATTATTATCCTCGTCATCTAATTTCTCTGTCGATTTGTTCCCGCAATCAGAACTTGTTGCAACTTTTGAAATATCATTTTCCGGGTTATCAGGGTCAAGCTGTTCGCCAATTACAGTTCCGCTTTCTAGGTTTAAAGTTCCGTTCGATAAGTAAATTCCGCCGCCAGTTTTCGAAGAATTTTTGTTTATTGTTGTGCCGGAAATTGTATATTCACAACCAGTTCCATACATAAAATAAATTCCGCCGCCATCATTATTCGCAGTGTTGTCATTAATCTCTGAATTTTTAATGCTCAAAGTTTTTCCGTAAAATAATATTCCTCCGCCGTTTCCTGTAGCCGTGTTTCCGTTGATTTCTGTATCTTCTATTTCGCAGGTTCCGTTATTAATATACCCAAGATATAGACCGCCACCGTAAGTGTCAGTCAATCTTTTGTTTGCCTTATTATTATTGATTTTGCAGTTTTTTATTGTTACTTTTCCGTCTTCTCCGGTTCTTATTCCGCCAGCGGACCCAGATTCGCTCTGGTTTTCAGAAATTTCAGTATCCTCAAGAAAAAGTTCTTTTCCGCTAAAACTAATTCCGCCGCCATCATTGTTTGAGATATTTTTTGTAACCAGGCAGTTTTTTAAGGTAAGATTTCCCTTGCTGTAGATTCCGCCGCCAGTTTCGCTCCGTTTTCCGCCTGTTATCTTTAGGTTTTCAAGTGCAAGAGAAACTTTGTCGCCGATGCTAATAACATTTCCGCCGTAAGTAGAAG
>CAVGBY010000047.1:4412-9158 GCA_963627355.1 uncultured Prevotella sp.
TAGAAGACTGGTTTGCGTCAATCACCGCTTTTTGCTCCGCAGAAAGCCCCTTTATTTTTAACTTAAGGTCAGAATCTGATTTTATATAAATAAAGGTATTTCCAATTCCGTCAGTTGTAAAATCAGAAGAAGAGGCTTTTACAGTTCCGTCAACATAAATTGTATATTCTGTAGTTCCGTCATTCAGACCGGTGATTCTATCCACCGCCCCCTGAACAGTAGCAAAAGGCGAAAAATAAGTTCCCGCATTGCTGTCATTTGCGACTTCCGCAGGTGTATAGGTTGTATCCGACGCACCCTGAACAAAAAAAGTACTCATCTTAAAGCTCTGCACCGCAGTTTCTGTAACAGAAAATTTTCCGTCCTTAAAATAAGCAGAATTTCCCTGCCAAGTATCTGTTGTAAGGTTATCAAAGATATTTACAGTTTCTTCCGCCAAGTACAAAAGATAGCCTAGACATTCTTCTTCTGAATAAAATTTAAGCGACAAATTATAAACGCCCGAAGCAACATCTGATTTTTCTATTTTTACTGTATTTGCAGTTGAATCAAAATTCATTTCGTCTGAAAAAACCGCATTTTCCTGTGAACTTGAAAAAAGCTCCGCAAGAACGCTTTTTATTCCAGAGGCACTTTCAACCTCAACAGAAAGAGAGATATTTCCTTTTCCGCCAGTCTGCGGAAACATTTTTACAGGAATTGCGCTTTTTACAGAATTCTCGTTTTCTATCTGAACCGCCGCAGTTCCTTTTACAACAGAAACAGTTTTTTCCGCATCAGAAAATCCTTCCGCCGTAATATTCCACGTGCCTTTTGAAAGTTTTACAGAAAAAGCCGTTCCAGTTACTTCCGCCGTGTATGTTTTTTCCAGGTTTTCCGCACTTGCCGCGCTGACAGAATAATAAATTGCGCCGGGAACTTTTGCAGAGGCGCTTCTTGCCGGAACCTGTTCTTCAAGGATTTTAGGAAAAGAGCCGTCCACAAAAAGATTTCCTTTTAATTCATAAATCTGGCCGGAATTTTTATTTCCTTCATCAGAGTCAGAACCGCCCGAAGAAACAGAATCCGAGCAGGAAAAAAACAATATTGAACAAAAAGTGCAGAACAACGCAAAAAAAAGAATCTTTATCCTGTAAAAAACAAAAAACGCATTTTTCATAATTTTCTCCACGCAATTTATTTTATCTGAACGTCAAGCACTGAACTGCAGGCAGAACCGTTAAATTCAACGCTTACAAAAAGCTGGTAAGAATCACTAGGCCAGTCTGAACCGGTTGTTATCACGTTTGTTGAACTTTCTTTTCCAGTTTCTGCCCCATGATTAAACAGTTTAAGCTTCCAGTTTGTAAAATTCGAATCCAAAGTCTGAACTTTGTTGCCGTCTGAATCAGTTACCGCTACAGAAACAGCAAAACTTTCGCCTGCCTGAATAGAATCTTCCGTGCTAAAGGTAAGCGTATATTCCTGGATAACAATACTTCCGCCGGAAATAGAAAGAATTCCTTTTTTACCGGAAGAATCCGCGGTCAGCGTCCATTTTTCTGAATCCAATTCAAAAAGCGCGCAGGTTTCGACCATTGATTTTTCATCCCCGTCATAAGAATCAAGAACCACCGAATCCTTGCTCCTTGAATCAACTCCGGAAATTGCCGCGACTTTTTGCGCCGTAAGATTTTTTACATAAATCAAAAGCGAATCCCCGCCAAGTTCTATATTACCTGAAACAGTTGTTCTGCCTTCCAAAATAAGTTTTCCGCCAGCGTAGTTTATTTTTCCGCCAACGGTGCAGTCTTTAAGCAAAAGCGTTCCGCCTGAAAGCGTTATGTCGCCGGAAATAGTTCCGCCGGAAACAGAAACTTCTCCGCCTTCAATTTTTACCGCTCCGGCCACAGAAATATTTTCACCGCAAAAAGTTCCGCTGTTCACCGTTAAATCTGAACCGATTTCTCCGACGGAAAAACAGAGTTCACCAGTTTCCACCGCGACACTGCCGGTAACGTTAAGTTTGTTCGTCTGCAATTTTCCGCCGGCCGCCGACATTTTTAGCGACGAGACAGAATTTCCGTTTCCGTTTATCACAACATTCGCATTCGCCGTAGAAAGCTCAACATCTTCCTGAACGCTTCCTGCAATACAGACTGTTCCAAGAACTGTTATGTCAGAAAATCCTTCATCAGAAAAAGTCTTTGCAATCGTTGCAAACGGAGAATCCTCGCTTCCGCTGTTCGTTGTGTCGTTTCCGGACGGAGAAACATACAGCATAGACTTTAAGACCTGAATCCCGAACTCTTCTGGAATTGAATCCGCATATAAATCTTTGTGTGAATAGACACGCAGAAAAACTTTTCCGGCAGGAATTTTCAGGACGATTTTTCCGCCATCATTTTTTCCGCTTAAAAGAACTTTTCCTGTATCGTCCGAACCTTGGTAAAGCTCGTAGACAACAATTGAGTCAGAAGTGTCCGAAGAATCGCTTGCCGTCTGCGCTGGAGTAAGCGTTATTGTCGCATAGGAACTGTTCTCATCCTGGCTCACAACACCGCCGCTCGGCAGAACTGAACCTTTCAAATCAGTAACAACAACACTTTCAAGGCGGACCGACTCAACGCTGGTCTGAACAGAAGAAGAAAATCCAGCATCATCCTCAAGGGAAATTGAATAAATAATAACATCGTCTGTAAAAGCGTCGGCAGTAATAAAATACGCCGCCTGACCGTACTCAACAAAAGAAGCAGAAGCGGCATTATAGGAAGAAGAATCATCGCCTGCCTTAAAAGAATCGTTTTCAAATTCAAAAGTTCCGTCCGCGTTCAGAATGACAGAAGTTTTTTCACCGTTTACAGAAACCGATTTTATGTCGCTGTGGATTCCCGAAAGCAAGCCTTTTGACGGCATATTGAAGAACACAACGTATTTTCCGCTCGCAGAATCCTTGTAGACAACCGCGCCGAAAATCAGCGGCGGCGCAGAATTGCAGAAAGCCGGAAAATCTTTATATAAGCCAAAATCCGCCTTGGAAACCGGGTGAAAAAGCCGAACCGCCGGGGAAATATTGAATCCTGTTTCTGAAAGAACCAAAAATTCCGTAGGAAATTTCAGTAATAATATAGAAGAATCTGATTCATCCTGTGCAATAGAAATAACGCCTGTGTCAACCGTAGCGCCAAATTTTGCCACCGCAGCATCCTTGTCAAAATCCGGGAACGTAAGCTTTATGCAGTCGGCAGGAAAAACATATTTCTGCGGATTCCTTAAAAAAAGCTGGACGCTAAAATCCTCTGAAGAAGAAACATAAACTTTTCCGCCGACATTTCTGTAAGAGCCGGAAAGAACCTTGTAGTCTGTAACTGCGGAAGTTTCCGTGTATTCCTTAAAATATTCTTTTACAGGCTCGTTCCATGAATCTTCAAAAAATGAGCAGGAACTAAACGCAAAAGGCAAAAGAACAGGCAGAATTCCAGGGATTTTTTTTACAAAACTGAATTTTTTCATATCATCCTCCCGGCTAAAACTGCCATCCAATGCTGACTGACGGCAAAATCATTCCAAAATCCATATCTTTTAAGAAAGCCATAAGATAATCCGCAGAAAGTTCCGTATAAAGACGGTTTGTTATGTAAAACTGAACTGCTCCGCCAGCAAGAACATTAAGATTAATGCTGTTCAGCGGATCAGAAACAATATCGTGCGCAAAATGAAATTTAAAATCATTGAAAAAAGAAACTCCAGCCCCGCCGTGAAGCTCAAACGTAAGAATGTGCCGGCGTTTCTCTGAATTTTTAACTTTTACCCGGACCGGAAGCTGGTACAGAAAAAAGGCATCCGCATTTATCAAATTTCCGTCAATCTGATAATTGTTGTAGTCCGCATAGATTCTTGAGTACGTTCCGTAAATTCCAAGCCCGAAATAACCGAAACGGTGCTTAAAAGGAACAAAAGAAGCCCGGACGGCAGCACTGAACGGCATAATGTTTGAATCAAGGTATTTTTCAAAAGTGTTGTCGTAAAGAACAACCGGAAAAACATAGCCTGCGCTCAAATCAAAATCCACACGTTTTTTGAATTTGATTTCGATTTCACTGCGGCGGTCAGAACTGGTTTTTAGTCCGCTTGCGTCTGTCGCGACAAAATTATATTTTCCGACATCAAGTTTTTTAAGGTCAAAATAAACTTTAAGGTGGCGGTTCTTTTCGTTTTCAAGTATTTCCGGGATTACCGGGTCCGCATTCTTTTTCCTTGAATTTAAAAGAGCGTATTGTGTAAAAGAAATTTCTGTTTCACTCTGCGGAAGGGAAAAAAGATTTTTTCCGGAAATATTAAAGATTCCGTCGTTTATTTCCTCTAAAAACAAAGTTCCCGTTCTGTTTGCCGCAGATTTTATGTCCGCAATTTCCGGCTGGAACGCCTTGTAGATTTTGAACTCGAACCAGTTTGACTCAACTTCCGGCACGTCCACAAGATTATAGGAAACGACTTTGTAGCGGTAAACGCCCGGTGAAAGAAGCGGATTCACCTGAACTTTGCTGGAATTGTCCTCCGTCATAATCCGTCTTATTTCCTCAAAAGATTTTGTCTTTTCAGAAAAAAATTCTATCACAACCTCGTAACGCAGAACGTACTCAGGATTTTCCTCTTCCCATTCAAGATACTGCCACTGCTCCTGCGCGGAAAGTTCAGTTTCCTCCTGCGCAGCGGATTCTTGTGGAGCCGCCAAAAAATCTTCCGCATTTTTCTGTTCCTGCGCAA
>CAVGBY010000047.1:9168-14224 GCA_963627355.1 uncultured Prevotella sp.
CTTATATACAGAAAAAAGTTTATTTTCCATAAGGATTTGCCGCTCCTTTTGCCCTGGATTTTTTTGGCGATGGAATGTCTGTTTCAAAAACCGATTCAGCCGGAATTCCTTCCTGGAAAATCTTGTCAACTTTTCCGTCCTTGTCCGTGTCAATCCTTCTTACGCCAACGACTGACCACACAAACCGTCCTTTTGAAAAAAGAATTTTATCTTCCGGAGAAATCGCCGTAAAATCAATTTTGTACGAAGTTCCTGTTTTTACGTTCTGTTCAAGCAGAATATGACCGTTCCTGTCTTTTATCGTTACAAAATAGTCGGTCGCCTTTGGAACTTTTCCCCAGGAAAGCGTGATATTCTTTGGATTTTCCTTTACCACAAGATATTCGCGGTTAAAAACAGCCGGTTTTGCCACAAGGCTCTGCGCTTTTTCAAGCGGCTCAACAGGAAGAACTGTGAATGTGCGGCGGTTTTTCTTTTCCGTGTTTGAAATATCGATTCCGTCAAAAGTTTCAGCATAAACAACGATTTCATAGTTTCCGGCTCTAAGACCGTCCGGCGTGTCCAAAAGAATTTCATTCGGGGCAACTGAATTCTTTTTTGTACCTGCATTGAATTCCTCGTCACTTGGGATTTTTATTATTGTTTTAGGCGGATTCACGTCTGTCTTTGTAAGAACAAACTGGGCTTTGCGCACTTTTTCCACAGAATTCCACTTTGCCGTAACAGGAGACAAAATCGCGTCAGCACCGTTTATTTTTGCATTCTGGGAAGGAACTGTAACTTCAACCGGACGGAGTTTTACAAGATAAAAAGATTTTTCCGCAAGCCTACCGGTTCTTCGGCTGGAAATTCCTGGAACCGCATTCGCCTGTGCCTGAACCTGCCACCGGTAATTTGTCTTGTCTACAAATTCCTTTGGATTGAACATATCAACATCAATCTGTGTGCCGTAGACATTTTCCTCGTAGACAGGATTTTTTAAATCCGTGCGGTAAATCGCAAATTTATAAAAATCAGCGTCCTCAACCTCATCCCATTTGAACTCAAAAGGAATTGTCTCGCGGGCAACAGCCTTGCTTCCCGGATTTTTTAGTTCAGGAGCTTCAAGGCTGTCTAGAACAACAAAAGTTTTTGCGGAAGAAACCAGTCTCATCTCGTCTGTTATGCTTTTTGAATTTATGCGCCAGAAATAAGTTCCCGGCTTTAAGCCCAATCCACGCACGCTAAGATTTTTTGTCTGCTCTGAATAAACCAGTTTTGAAAAATCCTTGTCAGAAGAAAGCTCGAACGTTGTTACAAAATTTTCAGGAAGATTCCGTTTCCAGGTAAATTTTGTGTCAGGAACAAAAGATTCTGCCGCCCTGTAGCCTTCAACAGGCTCAATCGTGTGCTGCTCGGGGCTTCCTTTCATTGCGTAAAAGACACGCACTTGCGAAGTTTTAGAAATATTCCCCTCATCATCAACGTAGTTTACAGCCCAGAACCATTTTCCGTCAGAAAGATTCATCTTTTTCGGGTCAAAAGTAAAATAATTTTCAGAAGTCTGACTCTTTATCTTAGGCGAAGAAAGATTAGGATTGTCCGCAATCAGGATTGTATATTTTTCCGCATCGTCCTCGTATTTCCACGAAAAAGAGATTCCTTTTTCCGAAACTTCCGTGTTCACAATCCCATTGTTCAGAGGCACAAGAACTTCCGGAACCGCAAGGCTTGCTTTTTTCCTCACAGAAAAACTCTTTACCTCGGACGGAGCGGAAAGCCCGGTTTTATTTATTGAATAGTACGGAGTTACCCGCCACCAGTAAGTTCCTTCTTTTAATGTGGAAATTATTGCCGAAGTAAGATTCTGCCGCTGGTCAACCACAAGTTTCCTCATTTTTTCGTCAGCGGCAATTTCCAGACGGTAAGAAGTCGCATAAGGCGATTCAGTCCAGATAAGGCGAACGGCAGGAAGTTTTGTGCGGTAATTGAACTCGTACTGCGGAACAGGAACAAGAAGTTCAGGCAAAGGCGACTGAAGAATCTGGATTTTTCCGGTCTGGACATCTTTTTCCTCATCATTCTGAAGGGCAGAAAGTTTCCAGTAATAAGTTCCCGGAGCCAAGTCAAAATTCACATCGGACTGCTTTTCAGAAAAAAATCTGTACACAATGTCCTTAAAATTCTTGTCAGAAGAAACAAGAAGCAATGCGGAAGTTTTTTCTGAGCCAGAATTTTCAGTCTGCCATTTAAAATCAACTTTTTTAGACCCTTCTGAATGGTAAAGAATCTTTGCGTTCTGGACCGGTTCAATCATTTTTACAGAAAGTTTTTTCACATCCCCGGATTCCAGAAGAACAAGCGAATCGCCCTGAGCCACAGAAACAGATTTTTCCGTGCCGTTTTTATTCTGAACGCTCGCAGTTCCGCTCATAACCTGCAGCGAAAGATTTTTTTGCTCAGAAGAGTCCGATGCCGTACTTTTCGCGCTGACAGAAGAGCCTTTTTCAAGTTTTACAGAAATTCCGTTTGCAGAAAGCATCATTCCTTCCTGCGCCCCGGAAGAATCAAAGACAGCAGAACCGTCAGAAAGTTCCGCCCGCAAAGCCTTTCCTTCAGAAAGAAAAACCTGAGCCATTGTGTTTTCAGACAAATCCATCACGTTTCCGTCAGAAAACCAGATTGTGGCTTCCGCCATGCTGGAAGTATGGATTGTGTCGCCGTTAAAAACCGGTGAATCCTGACGCAACCTATCCCACACAACCCTGTCAAGGAATTTTCGCTGGGCAGTCTTATATTTAAAAGTTATTGTCGCAATCGGCTCTTCATTCAGTTTTGTAAGCGCGCGGAAAAAATTTTTATAGAATAAAAGAGAATTCAGCGCCGCGCCAAAAACGCATACAAGAATCGCGGCGCAAAACGGCACAAAAAGGTTATTTCTTAATCTGGATTTTATTTTCTTCTTCATTCAGATTCACCTTTTCAAAATCAGGAACAGGAATTCCCAAAAGCTCGCGTACCTGAGCCATTGTCCTTGGACCTGCAGGCCCCACCGCCTTCAGACAGTCTTCATCCGGAACAAAATCAGAATCGCCCTGCTGAAAAAACTTTTGTATGTCAAATCCCGGCATATTCACAACGCCATAAAAATGCTGCGCGCCTTTTCCTTTTACATCAAACTCAACAGGAATCATCTCCACAACAATTTCGTTTTCAAGGTTTTCCTGTTTTATTGAAAAATTGTTGCTCTTGTTTTTTATAAAATCATCTTTTAAAAGATTGTAAGTATCTTCCGTTATAAGAATGTCAGTTCCGCACGGCTTGTTTGAGCTTTCCGTTCTTGAGGCAAAATTTACCGCATCGCCAATCGCCGTGTATTCCATTTTATCTTCTGAACCCATGATACCGCAGGTCGCGCGCCCTGAATTTAGACCGCATCCAATCCGGATGTGAGGCTTGTACTTTGCCCTTGCCTCGTTTTCGTGCGCCTTTGTAAAGGCAGCAGCATCCTTGTTGTATTTCATAAGGGCGTAGCGCATTGCAATTGTTCCACGGATTGCGTTAAGCGCATCCTGCTTTTTGTGCGTTTCGTGCTTTTCAAAAAGCTCCTTTTTTTCAGGCGAAGAATCCGGAAGTTTTTCAAAATCAAGGCTGTCCTCGCGAAGAATTCCCCACACCGCCATAATCGCATCGCCTTCAAATTTGTCTACGTTTCCGTGGCTAAGAGTAATGCAGTTTACCATGCGGCTCATATAATCGTTCAAAAAACCGATGATTTCGCGCGGAGAATCGTTTTCAAACCTGTTCTTAAAACCGTCGCTGATAGCAGTGAATCCGCGGATGTCGCTAAAGAAAATCGTAATATCCTTTAAGTGAGGGTCAAAATCCAGCTCTTTTCTTGCAATGCTTTTTGCGACACCTTTGTTGGTAAATTTCGCAAAAACGTCAAGAAATTCCCGCTCATCTTTTGTACTCTGGTTCAAGACACCGATTTCATCCCTGCGGTTAGTGCTAAGCTCTTCAAAAACCGGCGTGTCAAAGTTTCCGTTCTTTATTTCTTCCGCCGCCTCCGTAAGCCTACGCAAATGCCGCGATATTCCCTGACGAGTAAAAACAAGAATGATTATAATAGAAAGAAAAAATACAATTCCTGTAAGAAAAAGATTGTTCGTTCTTGTTGTGCGTACACCTTCCATAATTGAATCAAGAGGAACAGTTGTAAAGACAACAATATCGCCGAGCGAAAGTTTCTGGTACGCGCCAAAATAATCAGTCTTTTTGCCGTTTTCATCCGTAACCGAAAAAGGAATCTGCCGGCTGTCCGCATTGCTTTCGTTGTTCTGCCTCATCGCCACAACAAGCGGAAAATTTCTGTAGCTTTCGCCGAGCAGGACTTTCTGGGTGTCCGGATGGCACAAAATTTCAGAAGAATCGTTCAATATAAAAGTTGTGTTCAGTGAATCAGTTCCCAGAATGTCCGACAAATTTTCAATCGAAAAAGTGATTATGCAAGTCTGGTCAAGCCCGTTTTCTTTCCATGGAAAAAGCAGAGCCATAACAGGAATGTTAAAAAAAGGCGACGCGTTCAAGGCAATCGTTTCGCCCATGCAGGAACGGTCTATCTGCCGTGAACTGGCTTTTATAAAATTTTCAAGGGATGAAACGTCAATCTCATTCGAGATAAAAAAACGGTTATTTATAATAGAAGATTCTTTTGCAGAACCACCGGAAGACTTAAAATCCCCGCCGGTCAGAATATTTACAGCGGCAATATCCTGATTTCGCTCAAAAAAGAATGCCTCCGCCTGCCGTGCCAAAGAAGCGGCTCGCCCTCCCCCGACTACATTCAGCAAGTCCAGAAGCTGGAAAACATTCGAGCGTATTGTAGAAATTTTGTCCTCTACAGTTCCAGCCGAACGCGAATTGATTGTAAGATTGTTGTTTTCGGCAGTAATCTGAACATCCTGCCCGATAAAATGACTGTTAAGAAAAGTAACGCATCCGAGCGAAACCAGAACGATTGTTCCGATAATTATTGCAAGCTTTACACCAAGCGGAAATTTCACCTGCACTTGTA
>CAVGBY010000048.1:0-13858 GCA_963627355.1 uncultured Prevotella sp.
GCCTAAAAGCCGGATTCCTCTTCCAATTTCATATTTTTTTTCAAAAATTGATTTTAGTTTTTCAAAAAGGTCGTCGGTTGACGTCACATATTCTGAAAAAGTCTGCTGCGTTGTAAAAGTTGAAAAATCATCATAGCGGATTTTTAGGAACACTGTTTTGCTGTACGATTTTTCCCTTAAAATCCTGAACATTATGCTGTAGCAAAGTTCCATCAGCACAGTTTCTGCCGTATACAGATTTGTAATATCTTCCGGAAACGTGATTTCGTTGCTTATTGAATGTGCGGAAGGTCCTTTTGACGGCGTTTCAATTCCCCGGACAGAGTTGTAAAGAAAATTTCCTGTGCAGTCGCCGAACAAGGAAACAAGAAATTCCTTTGAGCGCAGATAAATGTCTTTTGTCGAAAAAAATCCGTTCTTATTCAGTTTTTCAAGAGTTTTTGAGCCGATTCCCCAGACTTTTTTTAATGGAAGCGAAAGCATGAAATTTTCTTCCTGTCCCATTGGAACTGCAAAAAATCCGTTAGGCTTGTTCACTTCGCTGGCAAGCTTTGCAAGATACGCGTTTGAGGCAAGTCCAATTGAGACAGTCAGTTTTGTCTTTTCAAAAATTTCTTTCTGGATTTTCAGGGCAACTTTATCAGGCTCGCCAAAAAGAAGTTCCGTTCCTGTCATTTCTATACTCGCCTCGTCAATAGAAACCTGGTGCAGATCCGGTGAATATTTTGAAAGAATCTGCATAATCTGCATGGAAACTTCTGAATAATGCCTGTGGTTTCCGCGGATATAAATTCCGTCCGGGCAAAGTTTTACAGCCTTAAAAATCGGCATTGCTGAATGAACTCCATATTTTCTGGCTTCGTAAGATGCTGTTGAAACAACGCTCCGCGGTTCGCCGGGAATTCCGCCTACAATCAAAGGTTTTCCACGCCATTCCGGATGGTCGCGCTGTTCAACCGAGGCAAAAAAAGCGTCCATGTCAATGTGAAGAAAACATTTTTTATATTTCACTTTTGTTTTCCTTGTTGTGCTGGCGTTTTATGCCCGGAATTTTCAGGGAATTCTCAAAAACTGTAAATTTATCATCTTCAGAATGGACTGTTTCTGCCACAATTATTTCTGTGTCCTGAAAAGTGTCTGCTACGTAGCTGAACGTCATTTCCTGTGGCGGCCATACAGGAATCCTAAAAACCGAACTTTTTTCTGAAACAATATATCTGTATGTTTCATCGGAATAAAGGACAGGATTTCCGTCTTTTCCTTTTACTTTGATTGAAACATTCTTTTCCTGATTTTCAAGTTTTACAGAAAAAGTTCTTATCGTGTCTCCAAAAAAATCCTGGTCATAATATGAGATTTTAATTTTTTCAGAATTTTCTATTTTTTTATATTCCGGCAGTTTTTTTTCGTGGCGCTTGTATTTATCCGGTATAAGCGCGGTGGTCAAAATCAGGATTACGGCAAAAATAAGAAATGCGCTGGCAATTGCAATAAAATTCTGCTTGATAAAGGTTTTTCTTTTGCTGTCAACGCTGTTCCAGATAAGGTTTAACCGCGCAAGAATTTTAAACCACACAAGCTCAAAAGGAATGAACGCGCACGCAAATATTGTGTTCAAAATAGGGCTGGCCATAAGAATTTTATCCAGAGAATTTTCTGTAGCGCAGGTCAAGAATTCAACCAGATATGGAAAAAACGGAACGGCAATCAAAAAAAACGAGGCAATCAGCGAAGGCAGTTTTTTGAACCTTAACGTTACAATGATAAAGAAATATTCAGAGGCAAAAAGATAAAAGAGCGACAAATCCAATGCGGAAAAAAGAAAAATATTAAAAAGCCCGGTTATGTTTATAAGAACCGAAAAAATCTGGAACCCGGAATTTTTTGTGAGCTTAAAAAATAAAAGATAAGAAAAAGAGATTGCAAGAAAAGAGAAAATTATTTTTACCGCATAAGCGGAAAGAACTGAAATCTTTAGAATTTTTTGCGCGGACAACGCGGCATACTGTCCGGCCAAAAACGAGACGACTGTAAAAAAAAGGCAGATTAGAAGAAGATACCATTTTCTTAAAATTCTTCTGGAAAAAAGTTTTTTCTGCAGAAAATGAATAAAATAAAATTCGCACAGAAAAAACAGGCTTACCGCGGAAACCAGAATAAAAAGAATTACCGTAAATTTTTCGGAAAGCAGGACTGTATAATTAAAAAAAACGAACGGGCGGCTGTGTCTGTCCCATTCAATGGTGTTTTCCGGGTCAAAATTATAGGCGAGCGTCGCAAGAAAATTTGCGCTTCGCGTGTTGAATTCCGCATTTTGCGTAGGCGCTGCAAGTCCAACTCCGCAGGCAGGAATCCCTTTCCGTAAGAAAATTCCAGCCTGCCTGTCAGCCTTTAAAACATCCAGACGGTGCAGAGTATTTAAAATTCCGCCCTTAAGATGGTAAAACATATTGTTTTCGTGGAAACTCCCGGAGATAAGCTGAATCATCCATGCCGGGGAACAGTCTCCGCCGCCGCCGGGAAGGATTGTGTTCTGGCTTTTGCCCAGTTTTACGCAGATTACGGCGTGTCTCTCAGAATCTTCAATTTCCTCTGCAAAAATCTCTGTTCCGGAAATAAGATTTTCAGTTCCGGAGGCAATCTCATCGCCATACGTAAAGATAAATTCAATTTTTCCTTTTCTGGAAAAATTTTTGATGGAGTCAAGGGTTTTCAGCAAAAAATTGTAGTTCTGCTGTATTTGTTCAATCGAAAAAAGCAGAACCAGAGTGTCAATCTCGTCCTTTGTACCTAAAATTTCTTCTTTTTCTGTTGAATTTTCCGGAAAAAAATCAACCTTTATGTTGAACGGAAATTCTCCTGAGCTATTGTTTAATATGGAAATTTGCTCGGCTTGATAATCGTGCGACTGAAGAAAAAGCAGAAGACTGTTACATTCATTCCAGCCTTTTTTCTGCTCTGAATAAGAAAAACTGTTAAAAAACGCGAGAAAGAATGTTAACATAATGAAAAAAAAACTGTTTTTCTTCATATTTATAGATTATAATAATAATGGTTTACATTGCAAGAACTCTAAGTTATAATTTGCCTTGTTAAACTTTAGGAGAAAGCAAGAGCTGATGAGTGCATCCGGTAGAAAAATGATGATTGAACTTCCTTTAAAGGTTGTTCTTACAGAAGATGGAGCGTCAAATTTTATTAGCCATAAAAAGAAGCTGATACGTTTCCGCCTTGCTGATAATATAGATGAGTACGGTATTTCAATGCGTCAGTTTTCACCACAGTCTATTCAGACTATGCTGATGCTTGATTACATTTCCAAGATTGAAATCTCTATGCCAGAATTTGTTACTTCCCGGCAGGAGGTAATGGATCTTTCAAAAATTATTGTCTATTCACTTCTTTACAAGCAGTTTGACCGGGATATTTATACCTCGATTATCCAGTGTGATTGTGTAAGAAAATATAACCGTTCCCACGCAGCCCAGCTTATTGACGAAAAAACAAAAATGAGCGAAAAGCAACTGCGTTCAGTTCTTATAAGCAAAGACGAGGTGATCGGTCAGACCCGTGCGGAAATTCTTGAGCCTGTATGGGAGTCGATCCGCAGCAGCAAGGACTATTCAATAGAAGAAAAGAATATCTATATGCTGATGACTGAAAAATTCATGAACCGCATGAGCCTTCAGAACTGGTACGTAATCACTTTGTTCCACAAAAAAGAAGGCTTTCAGGATATGATTGTTTCAATCAGAAATATTCTTGCCCAATATATGGAAAAATCCAGGGTTGCGGAATACATTTCCGTAATGGTCATGGAACTTGCTCTGAACAATGAAAATACAAATATCCGCAAAGAAGCAAAAAGGATGTATCCGACTGTTGATGATATAAACGCTCTTGTGGTTGACCCTGATGTTCGCTCTAAAATTGTAAAGGAGCTTCAGAAAAAGCGTGTTCTTGTTTCTGTTTCTTGGAAGCTTGGCGGCGGCTCAACTTCTATTGGTAAGCAGGGTAGGCTTCAGATTACTTTGTACAACAAGGACGATGAATTTCAGGAAGTCAAGGAAAATATTGAAACCAAGGCAAGCGCGGACACAAATAAAAGGACGCTTATTGATTTTTACCGCGAAACTCCTGATGGCGGCGGAACAGATTTGGGTCTTTATTATCTTTCGTATCTTGATGATGCCTGCAAAAAGGTCAATGTTAAGTTTGAGTCAATTGTAAACCAGTTCTCTACAAGTGATTTAACGGTCATCAACCTTATTTTCAATTTTTAGTATGAAAGACGTTCCCATATCAAGGCTGATTTTTTCTCTTTTTATCGCAGGAATTCTGGTTCTTTCCGGATGTTCGGAGTCTGAGCCGGAACTTGTTTCTGCAAAAGGCTATGTTGTATTTGATTTTTCGGATGAAAAAAAAGCGCCTTCAGTCAGGCTTTCGGCATTTGCCGAGGTTTCTAGCGAGGTACGCCGTGTTGACAGCATACGCATAAAAAATCTTGCGACAAATCTTGAATGGAACTGCCTGAATCCTGCGGTTTTTTCTAATGAAAAGAGGCAGTGGTCCGGGTATACGGAATTCCTTTCACCGGATGGAATAGAAATTCCTCTGGGTGTCTACAATTTTTTCTACACTGACTCGCAGGGAAAAGAAGTTTCGTCCGCATTTGTAATAAATTATGATGAAAAACTGGCTGATTCAACGCCGGAAAATGCTCTTTCACTTTTGCAGGAAGATTCAGCGGAACAGTACGCTCTTTATTCAGAAAAAAATACGCTCCTTTATTATGGCGCGAAAAAACAGAACTGGTCAGACGATTCAAAGATATTCAGTTTTGACACAAAGACAAGTTATTACAGAAAAATTTATATTGGAACAAAAAAAACGGTTGTGTGCATTATGCCGCCTGTTTATGGAAAAACAAATTCCGAGACAAATAAATAAAAAAAGGACTTTATGGGTAACGAACAATTACAAAAAGATAAGGAAACTGTTGATGGCTCTGAGGATGTGTCCTCGAAAAATCCGTTTTACCGCGCGGTAAAAACTTATGTTCTTCGTGCAGGCAGGATGACAGCCGCGCAGGAACGGGATTACGCGGAACTTTCGAACGTCTGGTGTATTCCTTATGAAAACAGGAAACTGAATTTTCTTGATATTTTTGGAAACACAAATCCTGTTGTGATTGAAATTGGTTTTGGTATGGGAACTGCCACGGCAATCATTGCGGAACAGAATCCTGAGATTAATTACATTGGAATTGAAGTGCATACACCTGGAGTCGGAAAACTTTTGGGGGAGATCCGTTCAAAGGACTTAAAAAATCTTTACATAATTGAACACGATGCTCTTGAAGTTCTTGAAAATATGGTTGTGGACGGTTCTGTCAATGGATTCCATATATTTTTTCCAGATCCATGGCAGAAAAAACGCCACCACAAGCGGCGTATGGTTCAGCGTCCTAGAACAGACCTTTTTGCAAAAAAACTTGCTTCCGGCGGTTATCTTTATTTTGTTACAGACTGGCAGGAATATGCGGATTTTGCGCTCGATCAGTTGAGCCAGACTCCTGGACTTCACAACAGATACAACGGTTTTGCGGAGCATCAGGAATGGCGGCCAAAAACGAAATTTGAAAAAAAGGGTCTTGAAAAAGACCACGTTATAAATGAGCTTTATTTTATAAAAGATGAATGATTTATTTGATGTGAACGAAGCCTCTCTTGAAAATGACAGGGCTTTGCGGATAAAGGAACTGGTTTCTCTTATAAAACGCTACCAAAAAAGCTATTACAACGGCGAGGGTGAAATCAGCGACGCTGAATTTGACAAACTTTGGGATGAACTGAAAAATCTAGATCCGGAAAATGCGATTTTAAAAAAAGTCGGCGCGGATTCTGGGAATTTCGCAAAACTTCATCATGTAATGCCGATGGGAAGCCAGGAAAAAGCCGCGACTCCAGAACAGTTTCTTTCATGGGCAGAAAAACACGTCTACAACGAATATCTTGTGGAATACAAACTCGACGGAGCAAGCCTTGAGCTTCAGTATGAGCATGGAATTCTAGTTCATGCGGTTACACGTGGCGACGGTTCGGTAGGAGATGACATTACAGCGAACGCTAAAAAGATGAATGGAGTTCTTTCATCTCTTGTTGATTCAGAATTTAAGACAATTGACTATACAGGTGGAATCCGTGGCGAAGTCATAATGACACACGCTGTCCATGCGGAGAAATTTTCGGACAAGGCAAATTGCCGAAATGCCGCCAACGGGCTTATGAAGCGAAAAGACGGGGACGGTTGCGAATATTTAAAGCTTATAACTTATGATGCCTGGGCAACAGCAGGCGCTCAGCCTTTTTTGGATGAAGAGGAAAAAATTGAATGGCTGAAAAAACTGGGTTTTAACGTTTGTCCTCTTTTTATTGCAAAATCGCCAGAAGAAGTGATTGACTACCGGACCCGGGTAATGGAAGAGCGCGGCGGGCTTGAGTATGATATTGACGGTCTTGTTGTAAAGGAACGGAAAATTGATCATGCGGACGCAAGCCGGAATAGGCCTGACAGACAGATTGCATTTAAATTCAGTCTTGAAGAGGCAGTGTCAACTTTAAGGGATGTTGAATGGAGCATAAATGGCGGCACATACACGCCGGTTGCAGTTTTTGACGAGGTTGCGTTGAACGGTACGATGGTTCAGAGGGCAAGCCTTGCAAATCCGGATACAATGCGTTCACTTGGCGTAAAAATCGGCTGCAAGGTTGTTGTTGTAAAACGTGGAGAAATCATTCCGAAAATTGAAAGCGCGGTCCACGAGCACGAGGAGAATGAAACTCCTGTAAAAATGCCGGAAAAATGTGAATGCTGCGGAACAAGACTTGTGGATGAGGGAAGCCGTCTTTTTTGTCCGAACAAGTCATGCGAAAAGCGGGTGCTCCATCAGATTATGAAGTGGAATTCTGTTGTTGACATCCGCGACCTTGGCGAAACGCTTTTGAACGACTTATTTAAAAGCGGAAAAGTAAAGTCCATAACAGATTTGTATTCTCTTACAGAAGAGGATTTGACTCCATTTTTTTTGAATGAAGACAGCATTGCAAATGAAAAAAAATCTCTAGGAGCGCAGAAAGTTGTAAAGTCGATACAGTCAAAAAGGGAACTTCCGCTTTCGGTCTTTGTCGCAGGATTTGATATTGAGGGAATCGGTGAAACAACAGTAGAAAAACTGGTTTCGGCAGGTTTTGATTCGCTGGAAAAGCTTTTTGCGATGACAAAAGATGAATGTGCGAAAATTTATGGCTTTGCGGAAACTATGGCAAATATTGCGGTTGAAGGGATTTCTGAAAATAAAGAGGAAATGCTTTATCTGGCAAAAAATGTCATAAAAATCAAGGAGTCTGGCGGCGGAATTCTTACCGGAAAATCTTTTTGCTTTACAGGCGAGCTTTTTGCGATGAAACGCTCTGAGGCAGAGTCATTTGTAAAGGAAAATGGCGGAACCTGCAAGTCTAGCGTTACAAAAGATCTTTCCTATCTTGTGACAAACGACACGGAATCCGGGTCTTCAAAAAATTTAAAGGCCGCAAAATTGGGAATCCCTGTCATAGACGAAAAACAATTCTTAAGGTTAATTGGAAGATAGCACATGGCTGTAAAAAAAATCAGCAGGCGAAAAATATTTTTTGGAATTCTCTTTTCTGCCGCAGGAATTCTGCTTGTTCTGCAGCTTGCCGGTTATCTTCAGTGTTATTATTTTGTGCAGAAAATTCCGCAGGATAGCGGACAGATTTTAAGAATCATGCTTTTTGGCTCAAGTGAAAATCCGGAGGGCGAAACCGTAAGCGCAAAAATTTCTGTTTTGGACAGAAACGGTTCTGAAATTGCGGTGATTGAGCGTTCCTGGCCGCGTCTTTACCTTGCTGTGACATTCAGAAGCGCATCTTTTTTGAACAAGACATATTTTTTTCCTGAGCGGATTTTTGGAACAAATTCAGTTTCTGTCAGCCAGAATATCCTTGAGCGAAAATCAAGTTCTTATCTTATACGTTATTTTGTGGAAAACCATCAGTGTCTTCTTGGCACGGATGATTTTCAGAGAAAAGGTCTTTTAAGGATTTTTTATTTTGCGATGAACAAGACCACCGTAAATCTTTCAGGATGTGAAACCGGAAAAAATTACGGCGTTTTTGCAGAAAACGGAAAACTTATTGTCCGCTCTGAGTAAAATCCTGCATAAAAAATTCCGGTTTTAGGGCCGCCATGTTCAGTCTTACTTCCCAATGAAGATGCGGACCCGTCGCAAGCCCTGTCGAGCCGGAAAGTCCGATTTTTTCACCGGCTTTAACGTAATCATTTTCTTTTACATTCAGGCTTTTCATGTGATAGTAAAGGCTGTAAAGTCCAGGAAGATGCTCAATCACGACAGACCAGCCGGTAGAGATTCTGTTTTCTGCCATTACAACCCGGCCTTCTGAGCATGCCACAACCTCTGTGCCTTCTGGAACGCCATAATCGTTTCCGTAATGTGGAGAAGCGGAGGTTTTTCCGTTTGTGTATCTATAAATTCTCTGGTCGCCAAAATGCGCGGTGTAGCGGTCTGATTTTACAGGCTGAATGAACGGCTTTGTGCTGTAGACATCGCTTTCCATCACAGTTCCAAGAATATTGTTCAATTTTTCTATTTGGCTAAGACGTTCCGGCCCCATGTCCTGCCTGATTTCAGAATTTTTTTCGTCAAGCGGAATTATCTCCTTTGCCCATTCAACATTTTCCAGAGTAAAAGGAAGAACTGCCTCCTTTGGAGAATCCTCCGTGCCTGTTGAAAAAATCACTTTCAGGGAATAGTTCTGTGTTGTGTCCAGCCAGATTGAAAGAGGAAGTCCCGCCAGCATTTCCGGCATGGACTGCCGTTTTCCTTTTGAATTCAGATGGTAAAATTTTGCAGAATCAATTTTTTTGTCATCCTTTACAAGTTGGATTACAGCGACCGGTTCAACTGAATTTTTTCGTTTCTTTTCAATTTTCATGTTCAGTCTTGCCCAGATTGCCTCGCCCGGCTTTGCTTTTTCGTTATATGTTATTGTTCCGCTGCAGTATGCATTCTGAAATGAAACCGTTTCCGCAAAAAGAATTCCGTTTCCAATAATAATCATTGCCGCAATTGCTGTAAGTTTTTTCATTTTTCCCCCATAAGATTTTTAAATTTCTTTTTTAGATTCCGCATCAATTAGAATCATCTGCGGAGTAATATTTCCCTTGTATGAATTTTTTGAAACCGTGTAAAGAATATCCATGCTGTCTCCGCTCTTAAAATCCCGGTTCAGGCGTTCGGCCTGTCCCCAGAACATCGCCGGAAATTTGTATTTTCCGCAGTCAAAGATAAGCTTTAAACTTTGAGTCTGGGCTTTTCCGATTGGAATTCCATCCTGCAGCTTTAAATTTTTTGAGACAAACACCAGCTCCTTGTTCTGCTCGCCGTAAGGTTCAAATTTTTCAACAAGATTCAAAAGTTCCGGTGTTATGTATTCTGCAGGAAGCTCCGCGTCAACATTTATTGATTCCTCTTCCGCCTCAAGGTTGAACTGGCGGGAAATAGTCCACGCTTTTTTCATGAATTCATTCAGGTTTTCTTTTGAAAAGCAAAAACCTGCCGCCGCATCATGTCCGCCGTGATTGATAAAAAATCCTTCGCCGAACGCATCCAGAAATTTTGTCGCCACAACCGAACGGCAGCTTCTCATCGAACCTATTGCGATATTGTCTGAAAACGTTATCGCAATGGCAGGAACATTGTATTTGTTCATTATTTTTGCGGCAAGAATTCCGGTTACACCGCGGTTGATTTTTTCATCAGTAACAACGCAAAGTTTTTCATTGAATTTATGGAAATTCTCTTCCGCCTGTATGGCTGTGTACATTTCGCCATCGGAAACATAATGTTTTCGGTCTTCGTTAAGTTCTATGATTTTACTTGCTAGGCGGTTGCGCTCTGCCGCATCTTCCGCGATAAGAAGTTCAAGGCTTACGTTCGACTGACCCATCCGGCCGGAGGCGTTCAGCGCTGGAATAACTTTCCATGAAAGTTCCGTAGAGGTAATTTCCTTTCCGGCAAGGTCAAGACGTGCAATCAGCTCGGCAATTCCTTTTCTTGTTTTTCCGCTGTTTATTGCATTCAGCGCATTTTTTACAAAAATCCGGTTCTCATTCTGCATCGGCATAATGTCCGCGAGCGCCGCAATTCCTACAAGCTGCAGATCCTGAGCCGCGTCAGCTGCGTGTTTTGGAAAAATCCTTGAATCCGAAAGTTCTGCAAAAGTGACAAAAATATTATAAAAACCGTCAATTTCTTCCATTGATTTTTCTGAATATTTTGCAAACTTTGACATTTCCTTTATCTGCGACAAAGTTTTTCCCTGAACCGCCGGAATTGCCTTTGCTATCTCCACCTGCATATCAAGCATTTCAAATTCAACGCCGGAACCAAAAATTTCTTTTAAATATGAAGAAACCTGATTTTTGTTCCAGCAGAAAATTTGCTGGCCGCGCAAAAACGAAGGCAAATTCGTGTCTGAAACAGTTCCAAATCCGGACTCAAAAATTTTTGAGTAATTCTGTTTTTTCACAAGATTTCTTGTCTTTAAAATGTCCAGCCTGAATTTTCCGTCCTCAAGTTTTTTTACATCCAGAAGCGAAATATCCTGTCCGTAAAGCTCAGATTTACTGAACCGCAGAGCCTGCACAAGTTTGAATGCGACAGCCGCCCCTGAAATATCCTTAAAAGGGTAGCCGGAATCTTCTAGTTTAGGGTCAAGAAATGCGACTGCTCCTGGAAGAGTCTCAGGCGGATTGTGGTGGTCTGTAACAATCACGTCAATTCCGAGCTCATTTGCGTGCGCAATTTCCTGAATATTTGAAATTCCACAGTCAACAGTTATTATCAGCGAGCCGTAATCTTTTGCAAAAGAATCAACAGCCTCAATTGAAAGACCGTAGGCATCGTCGCCGACAGGAATTCTCCACGAAACATCTAATCCCTGGGATTTTAAATATCCGTAAAGAATCGCAGTGCTGGTTATTCCGTCCACATCTTTATCACCAAAAATAAGGACCTTTTCGCCTTCCTCAATCGCATCAGAAATTCTGCTTACCGCATCCTCCATACTGCTGAACTCAAAAGGCAAATGCATAAATCTTTTGTCACTTTCAAGAAAATACATCAGCGACTCACCGGATGTGATTCCACGGCGTGCAAACACAGCGGCCTCAAGCTGGGAAAGTCCAAATTTTGAGTGAAGTCTTAGCACCTCATCGCGTGTGACATTTTTTTTGTTAAATTTCTTCAATTTAGAATTATCCTTGAGATATTCTTTCAGCCGCAAACTATTTAATTATCTTGTAAATCAAAGGTTTTTTCTCTGGTTTTTCAACAGAATAGACAACCGCCTCTTCCAGCTGGTTTTTAGCCGGCTCAAGGCAAGCTTCGTCTTTTCCATAAATCTCCATTATCAAATCGCCTTTGTTTACGTAAGTTCCGCTTGCCGCGTGCAGAATTATTCCCGCATCGCCGCAAACCGGATCAGAAGTCTTGTTTCTTCCGACACCCAAAGTAACGCCGGCAAGACCAGTTTTATATGCTTCAATAAAAATATATCCCGATTCAGACGCAAAAAGTTCAGTCTTGAACTTGCTTCTGCGTTTTCCATATTGCGCCTCAATTTCCTGCGGATTTCCGCCCTGCGCCTTCACGTTTTCCATAAAAAGGGCGTACGCCTTTCCAGATTTAACAGCATTTTCTGCCATTTTCAGCGCATCTTCCCTGGAAGAGGCCTTTTTTCCAAGAAGAATCATCTCTGCCGCCAGCGCATAAGTTTCTTCCATAACATCGTGCGGTCCTTTTCCGTTAAGACAGTCAAGAGTTTCTTCTATTTCAAGGAAATTTCCAATTTTCAGCCCGAGCGGTGTGTTCATGTCAGTTATTACCGCCGCGGCATTTTTTCCCATTGACTTTGCTGTTTTTACAAGAAAAGAGGCGAGCAGCTCCGCATCCTGCAAAGATTTCATGAATGCGCCGGAACCGCATTTTACATCAAAAACCAGGGAGTCCGCACCTTCTGCAATTTTTTTTGAAAGAATGCTCGACGTTATCAGCGGAATCGACTCAACTGTTCCTGTCACATCGCGCAAAGCGTAAAGGAGCCTGTCCGCCGGAACAATCTCTTTTGTCTGCCCGGTCATGGCAAATCCGGTTTTTGCAATTATTTTTCTGAATTCATCCGGCTCAAGCCCGACTCTATACCCGTTGATTGACTCAAGTTTATCCAGAGTTCCGCCAGTGTGTCCAAGCGCGCGTCCGCTCATCATTGGAACCTGGATTCCACAGGCCGCGGCAATCGGAGCAAGCGGAAGTGAAATCTTGTCTCCCACGCCGCCGGTCGAATGTTTATCCACAAAAGGTCCTGTCAGGCCAATATTTTCGTATCCATGAGTCTGAATCGTTTCTCCGGAATGAAGCATACAGTCCGTCATAATTCCTGTTTCCTCAAAAGTCATTCCGTTAAAATAAACCGCCATCAGAAAAGCCGAAACCTGATAGTCCGGAATAGTTCCTGCCACATATCCGTCAACAATGAATTTTATTTCCTCCGCCGAAAGAGTCGTGCTTCCAGCCAGCACCTGAGTTCCGTCATTTTCACGTGCAAAATTTCCGCGCTTTTTCATAATGATGTCAGTTGCTCTCATAAAATCCACCCATCCATGCAAGATTTAACTTTTTCAGAATGATTCAGTCGCCTATATGTTACCTTAAATGTTGATTCTACGCAAACAAGAATAAAAAATATTTCTATCTGGGTGGCTTTTTGTACGTTTGCACAAGGCAAACTCCCAAAAATCGGGCTTTTCTGGGTTTGCGCTCGCGCCCATTCCTGCGCTTTGTTCCACTTCGCTCCGGAACAACTCCGTTGCCCATCCAATCCCTGCCACATCCGCTTCTATAATATTCCAGCGCCGGTTTTTAACGAAACAAGCTCTGTGCCGCAGGCATTCTCAATAAGATAAAAAACAAGCTGCTTTACAGAAGAAACGCTTTCCCTGTAAAAAGGAATTTTTCTTGCGTCTTTTGGACTTAAACTGGAAATTCCGGAAAGATATTCAATTCCGTTCTGTGGAATTTCCAATGGATTTTTGTTCTGCGCGCAGTTTCTGCAGAAAAATCCGTTTTCCGCGACATTAAAAGACGCGCCGTTTTCAATTTTTTTACCGCAGCAGCAGCATATTGAAGCATCAGGCTGAATTCCCAGAAGCGCAAGATACCGCCATAAAAATCTTATAAGTCCGGCGGTACACTGCTCGTTTTCTGCGCAAAGTTCAAGTCCGTCCAGAAAACCGTTTGCAAGCGCCCAGCATTTTGCAGGACTTCCCGCGCATTTTGTCTTTATCGCGATTTCCGCCGCAAGCGAGGCCGCCCAGAATTTTAAAAGATTTTCCCTGAACGAAAGTCTGTAGTTTTTAACATCAAAATCAGAGATTTTATAGTTTCCGGCAGAAGTTACAGAAAAATACGCAGTTCCAGTGTTCCACGGCGAAACAAGCGACTTCATTCTGCTTTTTGGACCGCCGTACATTGTCGCATAAACAATTCCTTCATTCTGCGCTAAAAAAGTTACAGAAGAATTGTTTTTACCGCTCGGTTTTATTGAAATAACTGTTGCCAGTGTAGTAAGCGATTTTGGCATAAAATAAATATAATCAAAAAAAAAAGACTGCTCAATACTGAACAGTCTTTTTGTGAGCTATGATGGACTCGAACCATCGACAGCCGCCTTAAAAGGGCGGTGCTCTACCACCTGAG
>CAVGBY010000049.1:0-7888 GCA_963627355.1 uncultured Prevotella sp.
TTACAAGACAGCCCCAACATAAGATGTTATCTAAAAAACTTGATATTCTGGTTATTTACTCATTTTCCTAGAAATATTAAATTACATATATGATAAAAGCTGAAATAAAAGATTTGGAATTGGTTGAGCATCTAAGGTCTTTACCTAAGGATGAAATGGCAATTTTTGTGATGGCGGACGGGCGTATCCGAGGGGCATTTTTTCATGGAACACGTTTTGTGAACCAGGCAAGGGCGCAGCATAATCTTGGAATTCTTGAGACAATGATTTTTGGTCAGGCTACACTCTGTGGTGCTCTGATGCTTCCTTTGATGAAAGGCAAGGAACATTCAACTTTGCGCTATGAAATTTCAGGTCCTGCCGAAGGATTTTCTGTTGAAGTTGACTCAAAAGGAACTGTGCGTGGGTATCTTTTTAACGAGCATATTCCTGTTGAAAAGCCGCTTGAAAATTGGGATTTAAAACCGTTCTTAGGAAGCGGCACTTTGTCTGTTTCTACAATACACGAGGGCGACAAAAATCCGTATACAAGCTCAGTTTCTGTTGATTCTGGAAATATCGCTTTGGATTTGGCCTCTTACTATAACCAGTCAGAGCAGCTTGCCACGGCATTTAATACAGGAATCCAGTTTGATAAAAAAGGGAGAGTTGTAGGGGCAGGCGGACTTTTTCTTCAGATTATGCCGGAAACTGGAGGAAAACGTGGAAGCGGAGCCGCAAAATCCAGTTCGGCGGACAAAAATGCAGACCAGGATTTAATTTCCAGGGCAGAAATGGCGTTTAAGACAGCGCCTTCGATAGGGCAGTGGTTCAGTGAGAACGGCACGATAGAAGACTTTGTGTACGGACTCTTCCGGGAATTTAAACCGACAATTGCTGTCCGCAGAAATGTCGCTTTTGATTGCCCATGTTCAGAAGAGTCTTATTTGAACTATATAAGACATCTTCCTGCGGACCAGCTTGCGGATATAAAAATGAATGGACCGGATCCGCTAGAGGTTATCTGTAGAAATTGCGGAAGTGTGTACCATATTCCATGTTCAAAACTGTAAAAAAACAAGGACATAAAAAAAAGACGGATTAAACCGTCTTTTTTTACTTTGTTACATCATTTATTTACGTTAGTGTGATTTCTGCTGGAATTTTTTCAGCATAGCAACGGCATTTCTCTTGCCATTGTAGACAAATCCACCGTTCCAGTATTCAAGAGCCGCAAACAATGCGTTACCGCCGTCCTGCGCATCAGATTCTTTTGTCTTAAAAGAAACATAATTAGCCAATTCTTCGTAATTGTTTGCATGCAGACAAGAAATTCTCTTGCGGTTGAATTCATTCCATTTTTCAAGGTCTTTGAATCCTTCTCCCTCATCCTGAACAATAACGTGCGCGTGAGTAGGGCTGAATGAATACCATACTGTTACTTTTTTGTTTATGTCGCAGTGATTTCCATGTTTTACAGCATTCTTGATTACTTCGCTAATCTGCTGTTCAAGAAGGTTCAATTCCTTGATTTCAGATGGAGCTGACTGAACAATCAAAAGTGTAAAATATCTAATCTGTCTAAAGTCTGAAGGGAATTCCTTCTTAAGCATATTTGTTTTGTCGAACAATGGATCATTGTCGTCAGAACGTAATTCTTTTACTGTTGCTTCTTCCATAAAAATCTCCTTTTACAAGAACAAAATAAGCTGGGAAATGCTTTTTATTCTTTTACCATCAAAAGCGCTTCTTCTACACTGTTTGCAATAGGGAAATATCCCATAAGCTTTGTAAGTTCAATAACTTTCTTTACCGAACCATGAATGTTTGAGATAGAAAGCTTAAGGTTCATCTTTTTGATAGTTGAACAAATGTAGATCAATGCGCCAATTCCGGACGAGTCGATATAGTCAACCTGCTCAAGGTTTATGATGAAGACTTTTACATTTTTTTCAATCATCTTCATAACAAGTTCCTTAAGTTTATAAGAATTGTAGAGATCCATTTCTCCATTTACATCGATGATGTAAACATCTCCATTTTTTCGTATTTTAAGTTCCATAAGGTACTCCTTATCCCTGTATTTTTATGATCAGAAGGCTCTGGTCATCGTATTGCTGTGTATTGCCACAGAACTTTTTGATATTATCTTTAACCTTTGCTGCAATATCTTTCCCATTCAAATTGCAGTTGGCTTGAATAACCTTTTGTAAATTGTCTATAGAGTATTGTACACCTCTTTCGTCAAGACATTCAAGTAAGCCGTCGGTACAAGTTACAAGAATATCTCCCGCATCAAGGTTTATGTCAATATTTTTGTATTCGGTATTTTTTTCAACACCGATAGGCTCACAGTTTGTTGAGATTTTACTGATTTTCTGTTCGCCTGCCTTGTAAAGCAGAACAGGATTGATTCCGGATGTCGCAATCTGCGCAGTGTTATCAATGCTGTTGTAATTTATAAGCGCGACGCTCGCAAAGTGATCCATGCTGTTCTTTTCAGAGCAGATTGTCCTGTTCACCCATTCAAGAAGTGTCGCAGAACTCTGGTTTGTGTTTGCGACAAGCCTGAGCATGGCACGAATCATAATCATTATTGTAAGGGAATTCATTCCTTTTCCGGCAACGTCAGCCATTACAAATGTTATCCTGTCTTTTCTTGAAGGAATAATGTCGTAGTAGTCGCCGCAGACATTTTCATTTGTGATGGAATATTTTCCGATAGAAAGCTTGTTGATTACAGGAATTTTTTCCGGCACAAGAGTTTTCTGGAATTTTGTCGCGATGTCGCCTTCCTTTGTTAATTCTGTGTGCTCAGAATAAGCAAGGAAACTGTTCAGAGGAATAAGCGCTGTCGCAAGACCGTCGCAAAGGTTGCAGGCTGTCTCAAAGTCTTTTTTGCTGAACGGCTCAGAATCAGGCTTTCTTGCAAGAACGGCAAGCGCAACAGATTCTCCCATCTGCTTGACAGGAATGAACATATACGGACCTACGCGAAGGAAATCTTCCGGACCGTTCTGGAAAATTCGTTTATCTTTTGTTGGGTTCACAACGTTTTCCGCGACGCCATTTGTAAAGAAGTCACCGAAAACATTCCCTTCCAGGGGATACTGCGAATATTTAAAGTTTGTTTCAACGCGGAGCTGTTTGTGCGGAATGTCATCCGGAATTTTGTACGGTGGCGGAAAAACACCGGTAACAGCCTTTACAGCAAGAATATTGTCAAATTCATCAAGGACAAGAACTGTTCCGCCGTCCGCACCGGTTTTCTGGACGATAAGCTTGTTGAAAAATTCAAGGAACTGGGAAAGCGAGTTTTCCTCGTTGAAATAACTGGAGGCTTTTACTGTAAGCTCCTTGTCATCTTCGATTATCGCTTTGTATTTGTTTTCCAATGCGTCAAGCGCTTCTTTGCTTACTTCGTCAGCGCTGGAATTTTCTTCTGCCTCTTTTTCTTTCTTTGCCTTTTTTTCAGCGCGTTTTGCAGGGTCTGAAACGGCAAGCACAAAGGCATAGGCGATAAAGAAAAACTCAAGGACTAGAGTTATCAGAGAGATGTAAAAAAGCTTGTGGTCAAAATACGTGTACAGCAACCCGGCAATCAGTATTCCGATACACGGAAAGAATATAAAACTAACTTTTGCCGCATTCCTTATCTTTGCAATCAAAAGCAAGACAAAAAGAACAAGACCAGCACCTGCTGCGATAAGAAGCGGAAGATTTACGAATGAATCAATTGAGTCCAACAATATTTAGCTCCTCTTTACATTGATGACTTTAGATTATATTAACATTGAAATATTCAGCCGTCAATTTTTTTTGTTAATTAATTTATCTGTCGATTTTATGCGAAAAATTACTTATTTCTTTTTTGAGTATATACCTTTTTATAAAATTCCTTACTCTTGTGATAATTGAAAATTTCTTTTCACGCTTTATTTCGTGGACAATCTGGTCCAGCGGAAGCTCATCTCCGAATTTCTTCTTTAACTCATCGTAGTATTTGATAATCCAGACGTAAAGGTCGCTTACCGTATTTTTTCTGAAATATTTCATTATCCTGTATTTCTGGATTGTTGTTACAACCGGAAGGTAGACATTGTTGAACCATGAAAGAATCGCGTCTTCCATCGGAATTTCATCTTTCTGGTTCTGGTTGATGAAATACTTGTGCGTTAGGATGTGGTTGTAAATCACGTCGTACTGGCCCGCGGTTGAAAAATCAAGGACCCAGTAGTCGGTTATATCGCCGAAATTTGTTTCGAAATAGAAATTTCGTTTTTCATAGGCGATAATCTGCTTCATCATTCCGTTAAGGGTTCTTGCCGGGGAAAGTTTTATCTCTGTCTGTAGGGAAACTACCTCTGCGTCTATAAATTCCACGCCTTTTGCCTTGGCCACTGAGACACGGTGGTTGCCGTCCCGGACAAAATACAGGCCTCCAAGCTCATAGACTTTTATAGGCGGAAGAACAATGTCCTTTATTACGGCTTCGTCAACGTGTTCCCAGCGTTCCCTGATTATTGAGCGCTTTGGAAAAAACTGGTTGTCAAAATCCTTGTAGCGTCCTTCGCTTCCTACGATTTTATCAATAGGAATAACTTTCATTCCGATATAGGTTTCTGACTGTGTTTTTATGACTTTTCTTACTGCCTTTAGGGAAATCATCGCCGCTTCTTCCGGCGTAAGAAGGTGCTGGATTTCGTTGAAGAGGGCTTTGTTTCTTGCCCTTGCGAAATCGCTTTCTGCTTCTGGTAACATTATTTCTGTTCTCCGTTTTTGTCTGTGCTGAATTCCAGGATATAATGGGCGAACGCGTTTATGACGGTTGTCTCTTCATATTTTGAGACTCTTTCATCTCTGTTGTCATAAAGATGGATGTGTCCGTGGACCATATATTCCGGTTTGAATAATTTTAAAAATAAGTTGAAGGATTTGAATCCTCTGTGGCAAGGGTCGTCGTGGTCGTGAACCTGATACGGAGTTGCATGTGTAAGAAAAATATCTGTAAAACGTCCGTAAAGAAGTTTGTTCAGCAGAAGACGCGGCACAAGCCCAAGAAGATGAAAGCACATCTCAAGGTCGGTGTACTGGCACAGCCCGTCGTTGTAGCGGATTGAGCCGGAGATTCCTGTTAGAAGCAGGGGGGTGCGCCTTCCTTTTTTGTTTTTTATCTTGAAATTCTTAAGGCTGATATTTCTGAATCCCGCGTAATTCGCTCCGTGATGGTGGTCTTCCTTTATTGATTCAAAATGAACTTCCAGGGAGGTTGTGGACTGCGCGCTTGTTGTGGGGCGTGGCGGAGCGCTCATTGTTCCGTGGTAATATTTAAATTCCTTTAAGTCGTGGTTTCCGAAGATAAAATAAGTCGGCTTGTTGAACACAGTCACAATAAAATCAACATAATCCATAGGAAGGTCGCCTGCGCATAAAATCAGGTCGATATCCGGAAAATTTTTCTGGGCATTTTGGTTGTAGATGAGCGGGTCAATCTGGTCGGAAACACAAAGAATTTTCATTTTATTTGTCCGGCTTTGCGGCAAGCTCAAGAAGCTGCTGGAGTTTTTCTTTGCCTACAAGTTCGACAGGCCGGTTTTCCGCAAATGCGATTGCCGTGCGTGTAAATCCTGAACTTGCGAAAATATAGGATTTTGTGCAGTTCGATGATTTTGCGGTTTCAAGTATCTCGCGGACCGGAGCGTCTTCCAGCGGTTCAACATCGCGGTAAAAACGGAGCAGGAACGACTGTTTTCTTACGCTCATCCAGTCGCCGTCTTTTCCTTCTGTCGCGATAATCTGGACACCGAATTTTTTTGAGTCCGCCTGAACAGCGTTAAAACCTAGGGCTTTTTTTGTTGTGTTTCTGCAGATTTCAATGAATTCCGCGTCTGAGCTTGTAAGATAGTCCTTTAGGTTGTCATTCGCCTCAAGCGCCTTGTATTCAGAGAGTTTTGCCCCTACGTCGCGGAAAGAGCGGTTTGTGCTGAAGATTATTTCCCACTGCTCAATGGCTTTGTCGATTTTGCGGTTCTTTTCGTAGCAGGCCGCAAGAAAGTAGCGCGCGTAAAGCGTGTCGCCCTTTGTTCCTGACTTGTCAAGCTCGATGGCGCGCTGAAGGTCTATCTGCGCGTTGTCAAGACGGTTTGCAATCATGTAGCAGGTGCTGCGTTCAATAAGCGCCTTCTGTTTGAATTCGCTGTCGCGCTGCGCCTTGTCGAACGCTTTTACCGCTCCGCCGTAATCTTTTGCGTCCTTAAGGATTTTTCCAAGATAATAATAGCAGGAGTATTCTTCCGGGTTTAAGCGGATAGCAAGGTCAAGTTCCCTTTTTGCCTCGTTTATCTGCTTTGACTGGAAAAGGATATAGCCTAGAGATGCGTGCGCCTTTGCATTTTTTGGATTCAGCGCGATGCACTTTTTATAGATAGAAAGGGCCATGTCCTTTCTGTTTGTTTTTTCGTAGAGCTTTGCCGCGTTGAAGTAGTTGTCGGAGCAGGCAGGGTCAAGTTTTGTAAGAAGAAGATATTCCTTTAGAGCCGCCTCATCCTGCTTGTATTTTACAAGAAGCGAGGCGAATTCTTTTCTGAACGGAATTTCTGGAAGTGAGGAGTCAAAAAGCGCGTGCTCGTTTACTGTCTTGAATTCTATAAGAGCCAGTTCTCCGCGGTTGTCCGCAAGGTATGCTTTTCCAAGATAGTAATGCACGCCGTAGTTCTGCGGGTCTTTTGCGACTATCTGCTTTGCGAGTTTTGCCGCGGCCTGGTTTTTGCCCTGCTTAAGAAGTTTTTTTACAGTTTCAAGTTTTTTTGGCATTGCGACGAGTCTGATTACAAGGGCGAGAAGTCCGCCGATTATAATCAGAATGGCAACTGAAATTGCAATCATCATATTCTAAAACTCCAGTAATAGTCTGTAATTATATCTGAATTTTTGGATATTGAACAGAGTTTATGAGACAAATCGGCGGCCGCGCTGGATTTTCCTGTTTTTCAGGAGAGGCTTAGCCCCGATTGCCACGGAAAGACCGCAATGGAGCGTGGCGGAATGAGGACTTGCAGTAAAAGCGGGTCGCGTGCCGGGGGAATTTGCTGCAGTTACTTTTTATTCTATTATGTGTTAAAATAGCGCGATGAGAAAAAATATTTTTGTTTCTGGAATTTTATTTTTGGGTCTGGCGGTGGCTTTTCCGGAGTCGGAGGGGGAGCGCCTTTTTAAGACGAATAATCCCGGCGGAGCTGTTCCTTTGCTTGAAAAAGATATTTCTGCCGGAAATGTTTCGGCGGACACTTACAATTTTCTTGGGCTTGCGTATTTTCAGCTTGGTCAGTATGACAAGGCGATTGATGCTTTTGAGCGTGGCATGAATTCTTCTGTCGCGAACAGGAAGCTTCTTTCTTTTAATGAGGGGAATGTTGCTTACTCCGCGGGAAATTATTCAAAGGCGGAAAGCTGTTATTCGCTGGCGCTGGCGGCTTCCCCGGATTTTTACAGCGCGCTTTTGAACCGGGCGAACACAAGGCTTATGATGAGGAAATATCAGGATTGTCTTGTTGATTACAAGCGTTTTGTGGCGGAGCAGCCTGATGACCCGCAGACTCCGGAAATCCGGCGGCTTATCGCTTATCTTGAGCAGGAAATCCAGCGGCAGGAAGAGGAGGCGGTTAGGCTTGCGGAGGAGCAGAAGCGTCTTGAAGAGGAGAATAAACGGCTCCAGCAGGAAATGGCGCGCCAGAAGGCTGAGCAGGAGGCTCTTGAGGCGGAGCGCAAGGCTGCCGAGGATGAAAGAAGGCGCAAGCTTTTGGAGGATGTGGCGAATTCTTTGCAGCAGACCGATACAACCAATATGACGGCCGGCGCGGAGGATGTTCTTGACTACGACTACGAGAGCGAGCTTGAGTAAGAGTTGCAG
>CAVGBY010000049.1:7898-13464 GCA_963627355.1 uncultured Prevotella sp.
AGGGCAAAAATAGGGTTTTTGTCTGAATAATTGAAATAGAAAAAATAGGTGGGGAAAATGTATAATTTTGACAGAAATGTTTTTGGAAAATCAAGGCTTACAAAAAAACAGAAGATTGTTGCCGGCTGCGTTGCCGCCGCTGTTGTAGTGGCGGTGGTTCTGCTGTGCGTCCGGGGATGCTCTGGCTCTGCCGGGGGAAAAAGCAGGCAGATTTCTCTTGCGACGTTTTATTATGACAACGGTGAGTTTGACAGGGCTTTGGATGCGCTGCAGAAACTTTTTCTGAAAAATCCGGATGACAAGGAAATTCAGGATTTGATGAAGAAGATAATTGCGGCGAAAGGCGAGGATTCCGCCGGTGCAGGCGCAAACCAGAATGTCAGTGTGAATATTGACACGGACGGCCTGCAGTCTTCGCTTGATTCGATGAAGTCGGAGCTTGCTCGTACAAATGCCGCAAATGCGCGCCAGCAGAAGGAAATGGCTGAGCTTATGCGTAAGCAGCAGGAGAATGCCGCCCTTGAAAAAGAACGTCAGGAGCAGCTGAAGGCTCAGCAGGAGGAGCAGAAGGCGATCGCGAAAGCGGCGGAGGAGCAGCGGAAAAAAGAGGAGGCTGCCCGAAAAGCCAAGGAAGAGGAGCTTGCTCGAAAGAATGCAAGGCTAAAGTCGGAGATTGCCACTGTAAACGACTTTATACAGCAGGGAAAATCCGCGTTGAACAGCGGAAATATTGATTCTGCTCTTAGGAACTTTGAGAATGCCCAGAAATCTCTGCCTGTTTCTGATGGCGAGCCGGCTTTTTCCGCGGGGAAATATTCTGAGATGGCGGGCGCGCTTTACGATGCTTCGCTGAATGCCTCTAATCCTGATGATAAGAAAAAACTTCAGGATGCGGCGGTTGAATACGCTTCAAAAGCGGTTGCGCTTGACCCGAAAAATGCGGAAAGCCAGTACATTCTTGGAATGGATGCATTTGATAAGAAAAATTACCAGAAGGCTCTTGACCATCTTACAAAGGCCGCCGCAAATGACACGACAAAAAATTACCTTTATTACTACAATCTTGGTCGTGTGCAGTATATGATGAAAAAATTCACAGAGGCAAAATATTCTTTTACAACTGCCTGCCAGCTGAACGGAAATTTTGCTCCTGCCCGTTATAATCTTGGTCTTACAAACAACAAGCTGAATGACACGAAGTCGGCGCTCTCGGAATTCAGGCGGGCCCATGATATTGATCCGCGGCACGAGCGTTCTTATCTTGAGGAGGGAAGAATCCTTTCCGCGCAGAAAGATTACACAGGCGCAATCAGCGCGTACCAGAATGTTATCAGGATAAACAATACGAACCGGGCCGCGCTGAACGAGCTTGGGTCGGTTTATTACCAGGCGAAAAAATATCCGGATGCGGAGCGGACTTTTAAGCAGTCATTGGCAATGCTTCCTGCCGGAACGGAAGATTCAATGACTTACTACAATCTTTCTACGGTTCTTTTTGAGGAAGATAAAGTCGCGGATTCTCTTTCTTATGCGAAAAAAGCCTATGATTCATGCGGCCAGATAAAGAATCTTGCAAACCGGGCGAATGTAATCTACAACTATGCGCTTATAAGCGAAAAGTCCGGAAATACTGACGAGGCAATCCAGCGGTACGGGGAGGTGCTCCAGGCAAATCCGAACCATCTTAAGACGCAGATTAATCTTGGTGTCATGTATATGAATATGAATCCGCCTGACACAGAAACGGCTCTTCAGTTTTTTACAAAGGCTTATGCGCAGGACAAGAACAACTTTGAGGTGAACAACAATCTTGGCAGCGCGTATCTTGCGATTGCGGATTATGACAACGCGGTAAAATATTTTCAGAATGCGCTGAAAATCCAGCCAAAAAACAATGAGGTCCGCTATAATCTTGGGCAGGCGTTCGCTTCCTCAAAGCAGTTTGACAATGCAAAGACGACTTATGTCCAGGTTCTTCAGCAGGATTCCAGCAACTGGGATGCCTACATTGAGCTTGCGAAGGTCTGCATGGCGTTAGGCGACAACCAGAGTGCGGAAAAATATCTTACAGTTGTGCAGATAAAAAATCCTTCACTGCGGAAGTCGGAGGTTGACTCGCTGCTTTCTTCAATCAAGTCAAATTAAGCAGAGTAAATTAATTTGGTTAAAACCAGTTAAAATCAAGGGAAAATTATTCTGTTCTGCGTACTAAGTGGAACAGGTTTTCTCTTGTGATTGTTGTGTAGCAGGGACGGCCGTGAGGACAGTGCGGGTCTTCTAGCTGCAGGGCGGCACGCGCGATCTTTTCTGCGGCGGCATCCTCCAGAATTGTTCCGTCTTTTACTGCCGCCTTGCAGGCTGTGCTTGCTGCGATTGAATAGATTAAGTCTTTAGGGGCTGCTTTTATATCAAGAAGTGAATGGTACAGATCTTCTTCTGTGCCGTTCCAGCGTTCGTGCAGCGTTGTGAATTCCCAGCGTCCGTTTCCTTTGTTCTCGCAGGTAAATCCTACTTTTTTAAGTTCGTTTTTTATGCTTTCAAGGTATTCGTCGTCTTTTTTTGTGGAAGTTTCTATGACGTAAGGAATTAAAAGCGTCTGGACTGAGCCGGGATTTTTCATTATCTGGTCAAAGATCATCCGTTCGTGCGCGGCGTGCTTGTCAATTATGTAAAGCGTGCTGCCTTTTTCTGCAATTAAAAATGTTCCAAGCGCGCTTCCGATAAAGTGAAAGTCATCTTTTTGCTGGATTTGCTGTATGTTCTGAGTTGAACTTTCGTCTTTTTCCGAAAGTTCTGAGCTGTTTTCAGTTTTTTCGTTTTTTTCAGGAAGTCCGGAGTATGCGGCGATTGCTTTTTCCATAAAACTGATGATTTCCTGCGTTTTTGCCTGTTTTTCTGATATTTCCGGGGGTGATTTTTCATCCGTTACCCCGAATTTTTGTTTTGGCTCTTCAAAAAGAGATTTTTTTTCGTAACTTGCAGTTTTTGAGGCGTATCCAGTCCACGAGTTGAGCGGAGTTTCCTTTGTCATCATTGAAATCGTGCTGGAAGTTCCCCCAAAAAATCGTGTGCGTAGTCCGGAATAATTTTTTGTGTATCCGGAAAAAGAGCCGCCTTGGTTTTTAGCGGTTTCTTCAGTGGATTCAAGCGCTTTTTCCGCAAGTTTTTCCGGCTCAAAAAGGAAAGTTTCCGGGGCTTTCTGTATTTTTTCAGCCTGTGCCTTCATTGTTCGGTTTGTGTATTCGCTGAAGAATTTTTTTACAGCGGTACTTATTCCGTGGTGAAGGCTTGAGATGTCCTTGAAACGCGCCTCTTTTTTTGCAGGATGAATGTTAAAGTCAACCAGCGAAGGATTTATTGTTATAAAAGCTGCCGCCACAGGAAAAGTTCCGTTCGGGAAGTAACCTTGACTTCCGTATTCAATTGCCTGTGTAAGCGAATATTCCTGAATTCTTCTGCCGTTTACAAAAATGTAGATGTTTTTTTTGTTGCTTCTGTAAACGCCCGGTTCTCCGATTACAATTTTAAAAGACCAGTCAGGATTTTTTCCGCCGGAAGAATTTTCAACAAGATTGAAAAGCGGCGAGTTTTCTCGCAGTTCCATTGCTTTTACAAAACGTTCCTGTAAAGTCTGCCCTTTTGGTAAATCAAGCTTTATTTCGCCGTCCTGTATGAACCGGAAAGAAATTTCTGTGTTCGGAAGAGATTTTTCAACAAATGTGTTTTTGCACATCAGACCTTCTGAAGCCGGGCGTTTTAAGAACTGCCTCCGGGCTGGGAAATTTTCAAAAAGCCCTTCTGCCTGAACAATTGTTCCATTTAGGGGAGTCGCAGGTTCGATTATGTGGTCTTCTGTGATTGACGCGCGCATTTTGTGGCCGCCGGAAACAATTAAAAGCCTGCATACTGCAGCGATTGAAGAAAGCGCCTCTCCGCGGAATCCAAGCGTAGTCAGATTCAGCAAATCGGTTTCGGACGCGATTTTACTTGTTGCGTGTGGACGCGCGCAGGAGGCTAAATCTTCCTTTGTCATTCCGCATCCGTTGTCAACAATGCGGACTTTTTCAATTCCGCCTTCGTTTATTTCTACAATTATATTGTCTGCGCCGGAATCGATTGCGTTATCCATAAGTTCCCGGATTATTGCGTTCGGGCGGTCAATTACTTCACCGGCTGCAATTTTTCGTGCGACCTCAGGATTCAGAGTTCTTACAGGATTTTCTTTACTCATTATTGTCTTGTTCCGTGAACTGGCGCTCCGCTGCTTCCGGTAGAATCAACGTCAAACAGATCCATCTGCGGCGGAATATTGTTTTCCGGGTCTGGCTGGTTCATTAAAATCTGGATTTTTCCTTCGATTTTGTCAATTTCCTTTTCCATTCCGCGGGCGAGTTTTATTCCTTCCTCAAAATCTTTTAATGCGTCTTCAAGCGAAATGTCGCTGCGCTTAATGTCGCGGGTAAGCTGTTCTAGTTTTGATAAATTTTCTTCAAATTTTGCCATATTTTCCCCTTAAAAACCTGTTTTTTCTTCAATATTTATAACTTTTCCAGTGATTTTTCCTTTTGCAGGAATTATTTCGATTTCGCTTCCGATTTCTACATCAATATTGCTTCTGATGATTTTTTTTGTTTCTTTGTTCCGGACCATTGAGTATCCACGGTCAAGAATTGTCTGCGGACTTGCGTTTTCCAGAATGGTTACACAGTTGTCGATTCTTTGCCTTGTATCGCGGATTTTTTGGATTATATTCTGAAAAAGAGCGTCCTTTGCATTGTCAAAACGCGAAAGAAGAGGCTGTTCAATTGTTCGTACCTGAAGCTCAAGGTTCCGCGGGTCGAAATTCTTTACCATCAGCTTGATTTTTTCAAGACGGTCTTTTATTGAGTCGTATAGATTCTGTGAGTTCTGCTGGATGAACTGCAAAACTGCGGAAAGTTCCGGGACAACAAGCTCTGCCGCCGCAGAAGGAGTTGGCGCGCGCACATCCGCCGCATAGTCGCTCAATGCCCAGTCAATTTCGTGTCCGATTGCTGAAACAACTGGAATTTTGCTGGATGCGACTGCCCGGACCACAATCTCTTCGCTGAACGGAAGCAAATCTTCCAGCGAGCCTCCGCCGCGCCCGACAATAAGAACATCGCAAAGGTTCAAGTTGTTTGCCGTATAAATCTGCCGTGCAATTGTCTGTGCCGCATCCTGGCCTTGTACAACAGCCGGAAAGACAATTACAGAAACGCATTTATTACGTCTTTTTGTAATCTGCAGAATATCACGCAGCGCCGCCCCGGTCGGGCTTGTTACAATTCCAATTGTTTTTGGAAAAACCGGGAGAGGCTTTTTTTTAGCCTGCTCAAACAGACCTTCCGCCGCAAGTTTTCTTTTTCGGTCTTCTAGCATTTTTAGGATTGCGCCTTCGCCCGCGACCGACATTTTTGTAACATTTATCTGATATTTTCCCTGCGCGCCGTAAACGGTAAGTTTTCCGGTGCATTGAACTTTCATTCCGTCCTGAATTTTAAAGTTCAGGTAATTTGCGTAACCGCGGAACATGACAGCGCTAATC
>CAVGBY010000050.1:0-13399 GCA_963627355.1 uncultured Prevotella sp.
ACACAAGGGGCTGCCTTAAAAGTAATGTCATGCTGAATTTATTCCAGACAGGCATCCCCTTATATTTTCATCATAGAAAAAGAGAAATAAATGGAACCAATTATTCTTGCCTCATCTTCCCCACGAAGACAGGAAATTCTAAAAATGCTGGACATACCATTTCAGGTTATTCTTCCAAATATTGACGAAACTCTTACAAGCAGCGTTGACATTGAGGATATTCCGGAACTTCTTGCGCGGGAAAAAGTTTCCGCGGTAATCCATTCGCTTCCGTCGCAGCAGGAAATCCAGTGGGTTCTAGGCGCAGACACCGTAATAATCAAAGACAAAAAAATCTACGGAAAACCACAGGACGCAGACGAGGCGGCGGCATTCCTAAAAGAATTTCAGGGAAAAACCCATACAGTCATCACAGCGATTGTCCTTTACAATGGAAAACAGAAGTCAACCACCTCAAAAGTTGCAAAGACTAATGTAACTTTTGCTCCAATGACAGACGAGGAAATCCAGTGGTATATTGAAAGCGGAGAATGGCACGGAGCGGCAGGCGGATACAGAATTCAAAGCCTAGCATCCATCTTTATAGAAAAAATCGAAGGCTCTCAAAGTTGCGTAACAGGCTTGCCAATCCATGAACTTTATGATATTTTAAAAGAGCAGAATTATTCTATCTTGAATTAACCTGCTTGATATATTTTATATCAAATCCTCCGGGCTTTTAGCCACGAGAAAAAGAGTACGGGGCAAGAAAATCTTGCCAGTGAAGGAGAACATCATGGCAGTTGTAACCATGAAAAACCTGCTTGAATCTGGAGTACATTTCGGTCATCAGGTAAAGCGTTGGGATCCACGCATGAAGAAGTATATCTTCGCAGAAAGAAACGGAATCCACATCATCGATTTGCAGAAAACAATCGCTGCAATCAAAGACAGTTACGAAGCAGTTAGAAAAACAGTTGCTTCAGGAAAGACAGTGCTTTTCGTAGGCACGAAGAAGCAGGCTCAGCAGGCTATCCAGAAAGAAGCTGAACGCTGCGGAATGTTTTATGTAAACAACCGCTGGCTTGGCGGTATGCTTACAAACTTCTCTACAATCAAAAAATCACTCTTACGCCTTAAGAAAATCGAAAAGATGGAAGTTGACGGCACAATCGAAAAACTCACAAAAAAAGAAGTTGCCGCTCTTCTTAAAGAAAAGTCAAAGCTTGAAAAGAACCTTGGCGGAATCAAGGAAATGAAGGAACTTCCTGGAATCATCTTTGTAATTGATACTCACAAAGAGCAGATTGCTGTTGCAGAAGCTCGCCGCATGGGAATTCCTATCATCGCTGTTGTTGACACAAACTGCAACCCGGAGGGAATCACATACCCTATTCCTGGAAATGATGACGCTATCCGCGCAATCTCTTTGTTCACTTCAATTATTGCAAATGCTGTAATTGAATCTGACAACGAAAATGGTCTTAAGATTCTTGAAAATCTTGACAGCGACGAGGAAGTTATGACAGACGCCGCAAACAAGAAAGAAGACGAGGAAATCTCTGATTATACAAACTACCAGCCGACAGAAGAAAAAGAAGAAGCTCCTGTTGAAGAAGAAAATCAGCTTGTAGACGAAGATAAGATTTACGACGAGAACAAGTAAGGATCAAAAATGAATTATACAGCTAATGACGTAAAGGCTCTCCGCGACGCCACAGGCGCAGGATTGCTAGATTGTAAAAAAGCTCTTAACGAAACAAACGGCGATGTTGCTGAGGCAGAAAAACTTTTGAAAGAAAAAGGATTGGCTGCGATGGCAAAAAGAACTGACCGCACTGCTGCGGAAGGTCGCATCGTTGTAAAACAAGACGGAAACAAGATTGCAATCGCAGAAACACTTTGCGAGACTGACTTTGTTTCTAACAACGAGGATTTTATTAATGTCGCAGAAAAAGCGGCGGAAACAACCCTTGCAAAGCAGACTTCTGGAGTTCTTCCAGAACACAAGGAACTTATCGATTCTATTCTTGTTAAGTTCCGCGAAAATATGTCTGTAAAACGTGCTGAATACATTGAAGTTCCAGCCGGTTGCGTTGCTTCTACTTACGTTCACCACGACCATAAAATCGGCGCTGTTGTTGTTGTAAAAGGCTCAGAAGCGGAATCTGTAAAAGATTTTGCACATGTTTGCTGCCTTCACCTGGCTTCAAACAAGCCTGACTACATCAACCAGTCAGATGTTCCGCAGTCATATATTGATGAACAGACAGAGATTTTCAAGGCTCAGATGGCAGAAGACCCTGCTATGGCTAAAAAGCCTGAGAATGTAAAGGAAGGAATCCTTAAAGGTAAAGTGAACAAGCTTTTGGCTTCTAACTGCTTTATGGATCAGCCTTATCTTGACAACGAGAAAATCACTGTAACACAGGCTCTTGCAGAAGCTGGAAAAGCAGCCGGCGCAAGTCTGTTTTTTGAAAAGATTGTTCTTTTCGTTCTTGGTAAATAACTAAAGAAATGAAAAGCGGCCGGTTTTGTGCTGGCCGCTTTTTTGTTTTATAATATAAGCAAATTCTAGGAGATTTCATATGTCAGAAGAAAAAATGGAAAAAACCGTTGCCTCGTTAAAGGAAAGATTCAACGGAATTCGTACAGGACGCGCATCTGCCGCTATTTTTGATAAAGTCCGCGTAGATTACTATGGAACAAAATCTCCGCTTAATCAGGTGGCGACAGTTTCCATTCCGGAAGCCCGCTCTGTTATCATCCAGCCATTTGACAAGTCTTTGATTGTTGAGATTGAAAAAGCGATTCTTACAGCCGACCTTGGTTTGAATCCTTCAAACGATGGAAAGGTAATCAGAATTTCTATTCCGCCGCTGACAGCTGAACGTCGCAAGGAGCTTGTGAAACAGGCAAAAACTTTCGCAGAGGAAGCAAGAACTTCTATCCGCAATATCCGACGCGACGGAAATGATGACTTAAAGAAAAAACAGAAGGCCTCTGAAATTACAGAAGATGAACTCAAAAAAGAGGAAGACGCTCTTCAGAAGCTTACAGATAAATACATCGGTGAAATCAACAAGATTTACGAAACAAAAGAAAAGGAAATCATGGAATAATGATTGACAAGGCAGCAGTTCCTGTTCATATCGGAATAATCATGGACGGCAATGGCCGTTGGGCAAAACAGCGCAATCTTCCTCGCACAAGTGGTCACAAAGAAGGACTTACCGCCGCGAAGAGTATTGTGCGTGCCGCTGCCGAAATCGGTGTAAAATATGTAACACTCTACACTTTTTCAACAGAAAACTGGAAGCGCGCGCAGGAAGAAGTTGGATTTCTGATGAATTTAATCCGCGGACACCTAAGAGCCGAGTTCCAGTTTTACAAGGAAAATAAAATCAGAGTACGACATCTTGGAGACCTTGCCGGACTTCCAAAAGATATTCAGCAGGAAATCCTTAATGTCCAAAAAGAAACAACTGATTTTTCAGGACTTACGGTTGTTCTTGCGATAAACTATGGCGGACGCGATGAAATTGTCCGCGGAATAAAAAAAATTGTTTCAGAAAATCCTGATGTGACGCAGATTACAGAAGAATCTGTGTCAAAATCATTTGATATAGAAAATCTACCGGACGTAGACTTGCTTATAAGAACTGGCGGCGAACTTAGGCTCAGCAATTTTCTTTTGTGGCACGCCGCCTATGCGGAATTTGTTTTTACAAAAACGTTATGGCCGGATTATAATAAAGAAGAGTTTTATGCCGATATAGAGGAATTCCAGAAACGGACAAGACGTTTTGGCGGTGTAATCTCTAACTAAAAGAATGGGTGGAATATGACTAAGCTTGCTCAAAGATTGCTTACATTTTTTATTGGAATACCGATTGTTCTGGGAATCGTTTTTATTGATTACTGGAATCATCTTCCTATCAATGCGCTTGCCTGTATTGTTTCCGCATTTGCCGCGGATGAGCTTTACCGGATGTTTCAGAAAAAAACTCCGTTGCTGAACAGAAAACTTTTGATAATACTTTCTTGCGTAATGCCACTGATTGAATATCTTACAATCCTGATTAACAATGGTTTTTCTGGCGTGGAATATTCAACATGGGCGTTTTTAATCGCGGCGATGATTCTTATGGGCACAGAAGTTTTTGGTCATAAATCATTTGAAGATTCAAACATCCGCTTGCCAAGTTCAGTCTTTATTGTTTTTTACTGCGGTTTTCTTTTGACTTTCATAACAAGAATCACTCTTTTTAAGGAATCCACAGTATTTCTGGGGCTTTTTCTTTTTACAGTCTTTATGAATGATTCCCTTGCGTGGCTTTTTGGTGTTCTTCTTGGAAAAAACAACAGAAACATTTTTTCTGCAAGTCCGAACAAAAGCATTGCAGGTTTTATAGGTGGAATTCTTGGCGCAGTCGCATCCTGCGTTCTTGCAAAATATATCTGGCCGGAACTTTTTGGTGGACCTGTCTATTATTCAGTGATTTTAGGATTTTTAAGCTCAATTGCCGCAATAACAGGCGACCTTATAGAATCAGTGTTCAAGCGTTCCGCGGAAATAAAGGACAGCGGAAATATTATTCCCGGCCGTGGCGGAATTCTTGACTGCATTGACTCGATTGTTTTTTCCGCGCCGATTTTTTATGTCGCATCATATTTTCTTTTTCATCCAGAAATAATTGCAAAATAAATTATATGTTGACAGGTAAAAAATGAAAAAAGTATTGGTTTTAGGCTGCACCGGTTCAATCGGAAGCAGCACACTGGATATATGCAGGGCCTTTCCGGAAAAATTTAATGTATGCGGAATAACCTGCAACAGCCAAAAAGAAAAACTTGAAAAACTTGGAAAAGAATTCAACTGTGGAACGTCATTAACTTCAGAAGATGGAATTGATGGAATAAAAAAAATAATCGACAAGACAAAACCTGATATTGTAGTCAATGGGATTGCTGGTTCTGCAGGGCTTTTGCCTTCTAAGATTGTGCTGGATGCCGGAATTGATCTGGCTCTTGCGAACAAAGAAACTGTTGTTATGGCGTGGCCATTGATAAAATCTCTTGCAGGGAAAAAAAATGCAAAGATTATTCCTGTTGATTCTGAACATTCCGCAATCTTCAATCTTATAAATCAAATCGGGAAAGAAAATATAAGCCAGATTGTTATAACTGCAAGCGGCGGTCCTTTTAGGACATTAAAAAAAGAGGAGCTTTCAAAGGTGACTGTAAAAGACGCATTGAAACATCCGACGTGGAGCATGGGAACAAAAATAACAATAGATTCTGCGAGCCTTGCAAACAAGGGGCTTGAGGTAATCGAGGCAAACCGGCTTTTCGGCTTTCCTGTTGAAAAAGTGCAGGTTGTCGTTCATCCGCAGAGTCTGGTCCATTCTCTTGTCCGCACAAACGACGGAATGCTCTACGCGCAGATAAGCGACCCCGACATGAAACATCCGATCTACTCTGCCCTTACGTTTCCAAAAAATGAGGAAAATTATTTAAAACCGTTTGACTTATTCGACCATGAGATGACGTTTTTTAAGCCGCGTCACGAAGATTTTCCGATGCTGAAATACGCTTTTACCGCAGCACAGAAAGAGGGGTCTTACACAATTGCCTATAATGCGGCAAATGAAATTGCTGCAGCAGCTTTTATCGCAGAAAAAATAAAATTCACGGAGATTCCGGAAATCGTGTTAAAAGTTCTGGAAAAAGACTGGTCAAAATCTCCTGAAAATTTTGAGGATGTTTTTGAAACTGATAAAAAAGCAAGGTCTGCGGCAGAGGAATTCATTAAATGAGAATAATAATCGGGCTTGTATTCCTTTTTTTTCTTATTTTTTTTCATGAGCTTGGGCATTTTATTGCGGCGAAAATTTTTGGTGTAAAGGTCGAGGCATTTTCTGTTGGATTCGGTCCGGTTCTTCTTCACAGAAAAAAAGGCGACACTGACTACAGGCTTTCTTTGATTCCGGTCGGCGGTTACTGCGCGATGAAAGGCGAAAAAGATTTTCAAAAATCGCTTGAAGCAGGATTAGACCATATTGAGGCGGAGAAAGATTCGATGTACGGAGTCCATCCTTTCAAAAGACTTTTGATTGCGTTCGCAGGCCCGTTCTTTAATCTTTTTTTTGCGTTTTTTGCGCTTACGTGCATAAGCCTTATCGGTTATACGTATTATTCATACTCAAACAAGATTGATGTTCCAGATGAAAACAACCATGCTGAAATAAAAAGCGTCGCAAAAGAAGCCGGAATTCAAAGCGGTGACACTATAATCAGAATTGACGGAAAAAAAACTGAGGATTTTTCAGACTTGGTGGAACAAATCAGCACAAAACCTGACCAGGATATTATTCTTACGGTTTTAAGGGATGGAAAAGAACTGGAATTTAATGTCCATACTGAAATGAATAAAAAAACTGGCGGCGGAAAAATCGGGATTATAGCAAGAACAGACAGCCTTGAAAAGAAAGAGAAGAAACCCAAATGGATTCTGCCGGCACTTGCGGAAGGACTTTCAGAAACAGGCAAATTTTCTTTTCTTACGGTCAAAGGTTTTATCACATTGTTCAAGGGCGTTGACCTGAATGAAACAGTTTCCGGTCCTGCCAGAATCGCTGATATGATGGGTCAGGCTGTAAAGGAGTCATTTGGGGATTCCTTAAAAACAGGAGTTGTGAACACGCTAAGTTTTATGGCAGTAATAAGCATTTCCCTGGGGATTATGAATCTTCTTCCGATTCCTGTTCTTGATGGCGGACTTATTCTGTTCGCGTTCATTGAACTTGTTTTCCGTAGAAAATTATCGCCAAAAATTCTATATTATATACAATTTGTAGGAATTGCCTTTATTGCCGTGATGTTTGTAATTGGAATAAATGGCGACATCCATTATTTTGTAAATTTAATCAGAGGAAAATGATAGAATGAAAAATCTTGCGAAATTTTTGTTTCTTGCTTCGGGCGCGTTTTTTTTAGGAGAAAATTTTTCTGTTTCAGCCCAGTCGCATATCTCAACACAGGCGCATCAGGAAGCCGTAAGCATGGTTGTTCCAGCCAGTCAGGAAGGAGATTTTGATAAATCATTTTTTACAATCGGAAAGGACGGATTTCTTGTAAAATGGACTTCTGATGACCAGGGCGAGCATTATCAGATTTCTGATATGGAAATAAAAATGGCTGTAGTTTCGCCGAACGGTAAAGAGATTGCAGTTTATGAAACAGACGGTGGCTCGACAAACAGGATTTCTGTCTGGAACTGGGATACCTTGAGCCGTAAATTTGCGCGGCGGTTCTCTGACTCAATCACATCTCTTTCTTATTCTGCAAAAGGAACTTTTATCATTGTAGGAACTGCGACTGTTGACGGCGCTGTTTTTTTAAGGGCAAACGATGGCTCTGTTGTTGATAAAATCCATGACAACACTGGAATTGTAAGTTACGCCGCAACAAGCGCGACTGAAAAGACTGCGGTAATGTATTCGCCGGCAGGAAATCTTTCTTACTACAATATGTCAACAGGAAGATTAAAACAGAAATTCCCGGTGATTCAAGGGCTTGAGCAGGCGGTGCTTTTTAACAACAATCTTTATCTTGCAGGAATAAAAGACAACACTATTTATGTAAGCCACGCGCTTTCCGGAAATATTTTGTACACAGTAAAAGCAGAAAACGCGATTATTCTTCAAAGCAAATCAGACTCCGACCTTTATTACCTTGAAAATGACCTAAAAGGCACTTACACGCTGCAAAAACTGGAAAATACAAACAATCAGGGCGTTACACCGCCAAGAATCATAAAAACTTACAAAGGACCGCGGGGAACTCTTGATGCAATTACCTGCGGAACAAAACTTGGCGGAGAAATTCTTTTAGCCTCTAACAGCGGAAATGTATACAGAACAAATTCTTCCGTAGAAACAGAAATCCAGAATTTTTCTCTTCTTACAGAAAATACTTACGACAAAATTCTTGATATGTCGCCAATCGGGGAAGACTTTTACTTTCTTACAAGAAAATCGCTATACAAATCTTCCTACGACACAGGAATTGTGAACCGGCTTGGGGAAAATCCCGGACAGACGCAGATGATTACGTACGGCGACAAACTGGTTTTATGGTCAAAAGGAACCAGACAGCCAGTCCAGCTTTATGACTATTCAAAACCGGAAGTAAAAACTCTTTTTACACCAAAAAACAGCCTGCAGTCGGTGCGGCTTTTTGGAACAAAACTTATTGAAATGGAAAGCAACTCCGTTGTAAACCTTTTTGATATGGAAAATAATTCTCTTAAAGAAGTTTATACAGGCGCGGGGCTTCAGGATGCAGTTCTTTGCTCAGACGGAAAACTTTATGTGGCGAAATCTTTTTCAACAAATCCACGCTCTTCCCTTTTGTGCGTTGACCTTACAACAAGAGAAACAGTTCCGATGAATCTTAAGGGAAACGTCGCTTTCGCGCTTTCTGTGCAGGACAACAATATCTACGGAATAAGCATACAAAGTCAGGACAATGTAAAAAAGACAATTGTGTTCAAATTTAATATCATATCAAAGATGACAACTTCCATTCTTAGGCTGAATGATGAAGATTCCGATGCGTTCACATATTTAAAATATCCATTCTTGTATACGAACATCGGAAAAGATTCAATCCGCTCATGCAACTTGAGTGCCAATACAAATTTCCAGTTCAGGCGCTCGGCATCCCTTCCTATCAAAGTATGCCAGAATGCAACCCGCGTTGTAATCCTGAACAAGGACGGAAGCATAAGCTGGTACAACAGCGACAAATCCCAAGTTCTTGCCGACTGGTATTTAACAAGAGATGGAAACTGGTTTGAATTCTAGTTCCTGTAGATTTTGTTGATATACTCTTCCGCAGATTTTTTCCAGCTGAAATCTTGGTTCATTGCCTGGATGCGAAGTTTTTTTATAAGTTTTTTATCGGTAAAAAATGAAAGCGCCCATTTTACAGTTCCGTAGATTGCATCTGGAGTTAAATCTGTAAATTTAAAGCCGGTTCCGCTTTCAGTAGTTTCATCAAACTGGGTAACAGTGTCGCTTAGACCGCCTGTATCGTGAACAATCGGCAAAGTTCCGTAAATCATAGAATAAATCTGGTTCAGTCCGCATGGCTCGTATTTTGAAGGCATTAAAAAATAGTCCGAGCCAGCCTCTATAAGATGACTGACTTCCTCTGAATAGCCGTCAAAACGCGCAAGATTCGGAAGAACTTTTGAAAGATTTCTAATTTCTTGCTCACACCACGCCTCACCTGTTCCTGCAACAACAAACTGCACATTGAAATCCCTGCACATTCTGTACATCGCGCCATAATTCGGGACAAAAAGCTCCTTTATTCCTTTTTGTTCAGCCAGCCGGCACACAATTCCAACAACAGGAATTTCAGGGTCAATTTTTAGACCAAAACGTTTTTGAAGTTCAGCCTTGTTTTTAGCCTTGTTTTCAAGATTTTCCTTTGAATAATGAAAAGGAATATATCTGTCAGTTTCCGGATTCCATTCAGAAAGATCCGCGCCGTTTATAATTCCTTCAAAATCCTTGGAGCGAAGACGAATCAATCCATCTAGTCCGCAGCCAAATTGCGCTCCGGAAATTTCTTTTGCATAAGTAGGACTTACAGTCGTGATTTTATCAGCGCAAAAAATCGCGGCCTTTAAAAAATTGATTGAGCCGAACTGGTCAAACCACGCCTTTGACTTGAATTCCGGCGGAAGCCCCAGCAATGGAAAAGCCTTGTCTGAAAAAGTTCCCTGATAGGCCAGATTATGAATTGTAAGGACGGATTTTGTGCCGCTGAAATTTTCTTTTTCAAAATATTTTAAAAGGACCGGAACCATACCGCTTGACCAGTCGTTCGCGTGCATTATGTCTGGAATCCAGTTCAACTCTTTACAAAGCAGAAACGCGGCCCTTGCAAGAACATTGAACCGCAAAGGATTGTCCGCATAGGCACACTGCGCATTTTCTCCATAGATTCCAGAACGCCCGAAAAGTTTCTCGTAGTCAACAAAATAAATCCGGACATTCTTGTAGACCGTGCTGTAAAAATTTACAACAATGTCAGAAAAACCGATGTTCAAAAGGACAGATTTTCTTTCAAGCACAAGATTTTTCCGGTCTATAAAATAATATCGAGGAATCAGAATTTTCACTTCATGCCCTGCCTCAACCAAGGCCTTAGACAGAGCCGTAACGGCATCGGCCAGACCGCCTGTCTTTGCAAACGGAATAGCCTCTGCGCTTACCATAAGAATTTTCATCTGCTTACTATCTGCTTTCCACAGCCTTCTTAAAAGCATCCCTTGAATTAAGAATTGTTTTTTCAGAAACACAATATGAAATTCTAAACCATCCTTTTCCGGCAAAACCGCTTCCCGGCGCGCAAAGAATATTGAATTTCTTAAGATGGTCTGTAAAAGCCAGGTCATCACCGTTCCAGCCGTCAGGAACTTTTACAAAAAGATAAAAAGCGCCTTCCGGAACGGCATATTTAAGCCCGGCAAAATCCATAACCCCGGTAATTTCTTTCATCCGCTTCTCGTAAAGCGAGTAATCGCACTTTGCATTCCAGCTTTTTGCAATGACTTTCTGGAAAAAAGCCGGCGCATTCACATAGCCTAAAATTCTGGTTGTAACAATACAAGCCTGAACCATTTCCTTAAAGTCTGTGGCGGCCGGATTTATAGCGACATAACCAAGGCGTTCACCGGGAACACTTAAATTTTTTGCAAATGAAGTGACTATGACTGTATTGCTGTAATATGGAAAAATCGGAGAAACTTTTTTTCCGTTGTAAACAATCGCACGGTAAGGCTCGTCAGCAATTATGTACGGATAGCGTCCATTTTTCTTTCCAAAATCATTTAAGACTGAAGCCAAAGATTTAATATCTTCCTCTGAGTAAATTTTTCCAGTCGGATTATTTGGTGAATTTATAATTATCGCGGCAGTTTTTTCGTTCAGGGCATTTTTTATAGCCTCAATATCAAGGCTAAAATCATTTTTTGTCCGGACGCGGCAAATCTCTGCCCCATGGTTATGAATATAATGGTCATACTCGGCAAAATACGGACACGGAACAATAATCTCATCCCCGGGATTAACAAGGGCCTTTATGACTGAATTCATAGCACCGGCCGCGCCGACAGACATGACAATAGAATCAGAGGAAACAGGAACACCCTGCTCAAGCGCAGTTTTTTCAGCCATCGCCGCACGGGCTTCCGGATAACCTGCATTCGGCATATATCCATGGCACATATGGCTTTTGTCTTCCGCAACTTCTTTTATCGCAGAAAGAACTTCATCCGGCGGGTCAAGATCCGGATTTCCAAGACTAAAATCATATACATTATCAGCGCCGAATTTTTCCTTTAATACAGCGCCTTCTTCAAACATTTTTCTGATTACGCCCGCAGTCGGACTTTCCAAAATTGACTTAATATTTCTAGAAATCATAGTAACGTCATTATATCACAAGTGTTTATTGAAAAGAAATAAAATAAACTCTATTATTATGAAATATATGAAAAAGATTTTTACAATTTTAGCAATTTATTTGCTCTCCACCTTATGTTTTGCGTTGCCGTTTAACAGTAAAGTTACAGAAGAAGACTTAAAAAATCTTGCGGAAGGCAAAGTTGTCGCAAGAAATATTGATAAATTCAAAAACATAGGAATTGAAGGCGACTCTCCTTTAGTAGAAAGAATGAAAGAACAGATAAAGGATTTGTCGCCGAATTATCTTGCGGAGCTGATTCAAATCCGTCCGTATGAGGGAAACGAAAATCTTCCTCAGAAACTTTTTGACGTTCTTTCAGACATCGAGCACTACGCGGGAATTCAATACTGGTCTGTACGCCACGAGCGTTATTATGACCTTTACTCCACAGCGAAAATCTTAAAGCAGGAACAGATTTCTGATAGCCGCTTTACTTATGAAACTGACCTTTACATGGAGCCGTTCGGAGATATTTTTACTCCTATTTCAATTGAAAAAGAAGAAGACTACCTGATTTATACGAACACAAACTCTAATTCCCTTAAAATAAAAGGAATGACAGCCGTCAAAGCCTACAATATGAAATCAATAATCATTCTTTTTAGGGACGGAGAAAACTGGATTTTATACGGAATCGGCGGATGCAAAGCACCAAGAATCGCAATGTTTGAAAGCAGAATAGAAACCTCGTTCATAAACAGAATAAAAACATTCTGCAACTACGTTTTTACAAAAATTTAAGGACAGAAAGATGATTTGGGTAACCGGATGCAACGGAATGTTAGGCACAGAGATTTGCCGTCAGCTAGAAAAGAATAAACTCGCATGGATTGGAACAGGAAGCGAAACTGACATAACAAACTACGAGGTTCTTGAAAAATTTTTTACATCAAAAGAAACGGAACTTTATCCGAAATATCACAACCAGCCTTCTTTGGATGTTGACGGCGGAAAAATAAAATGGATTGTAAACTGCGCGGCATACACAAATGTTGACAAAGCTGAGGAAGATGCGGAAAATGCCGGAAAACTTAATTCCCTTGGACCGGAAAACCTTGCCAGAATTGCAAGAGCCCACAACGCAAAACTGATTCATATTTCAACAGACTACGTTTTTGACGGAACTGCGGACTCTCCTATTCCAGAAACTGCGCAAAAAAATCCGACCGGAATTTACGGAAAAACAAAATCCGACGGCGAAGATGCGATAATGAAGTCAATGACGCAATATTATATTCTTAGAACGGCGTGGCTTTACGGTTTTGACGGAAAGAATTTTGTCTACACAATGACAAAACTTTTTAATTCACACGATAAAATCAAGGTTGTCTCTGACCAGACTGGAACTCCGACATTTTGCGGTGACTTGGCAGACGCAGCTATAAAAATCATTTTGCGTACAATGAAGTCAAAAAGTTTTTTTGGAAAAAACGGAATTCCAGCCTTTGGAATTTACAATTTTACAGACGAAGGACAGACTGACTGGTTTTCTTTTGCAAAAACAATCTATGCCATGGAAAAGAAATTTGGAATCACGTCCGCAGAATGTGAAATAAGTCCTTGCACAACAGAAGAATATGCCGCGCCAGCAAAACGACCGGCTTATTCAGTTCTGGATAAAACAAAAATCCAGAAAGAGCTGAAAATAAAGATTCCCGACTGGAAGCAAAGTCTGGAATCTTTCCTGAAAAATAAAAAATTTGAGCCAAAATAAGATGAAATTAAAATCCAAAGAAATTGTCCAGATAATTTTACTGGATGCAGTCCTTTTATTTTCGATTGCATTGTTTTTTGCGCTTCCGTGGGGATTTAAAAATTATCCGCTTCAGTTTCACTGGAATGTTTTTTTTGTACTTGCCGCAGACACTTCCGG
>CAVGBY010000051.1:0-4272 GCA_963627355.1 uncultured Prevotella sp.
AAACCATAAGACGCATCGTGTCGCCAAGAGGAACGTGCTTCTTTAAAATATCTGCAATCAGCAGAAGAATCTGATTCACAAAAAAAACCAGAAAGAAAAAAAGAAACGCAACCGCAAAATAAAGCAGAAGCTCTTTTACCAAATACCGGACAAGAACGTGATTCTTAAGTTCACCCTTGTGGAAAAACTTTACCTGAATAAAATCAATTTTCTTCCATATAAAATCAACTTTCTTTTTCAGATGATTCCTGTAAAATCTGTGAAAAGCAGTTTTTGAGATGCGGAAAAAATTATTCAGCCTAGAGTTTAAACTTTTTGAAAAATCTGAAAATATTTTTACTAAAAGCTCAATGCCCGATTTTAAATTCAACCTTTTACTCCAGTAGAACCGAATCCGTTTGCTCCACGTTCAGTTTCACCAAGCGACTCTGCCTTTACAAAAATTCCCTGCGTAACAGGAGCAACAATCAGTTGCGCGATTCTGTCGCCATTGTTCACAACAAAATCTGAATCGCCAAAATTTGCAAGAATAACCATAAGCTCGCCACGGTAATCGCTGTCAATTGTTCCAGGAGTATTCAAGACCATCACTCCATTTTTTGCCGCAAGCCCGGAACGTGGTCTAACCTGAATCTCATACCCTTCCGGAATCTCAAAAAAAAGTCCAGTCGGAACAATTCCACGTTTTCCAGCCGGAATCACAACCGGATTTTCAATCAACGCGCAGACATCAGCGCCAGCCGCGCCCAAAGTTTTATAAACAGGAAGCGACGCCCCCTCCTTTGACATACATTTTACTTCAACAGAATTCATTCTTTCATTATAACAAAATAAAATCTAAATGTCATTTACCAGAAAAGGAATTTTTAACTTTAACGTATTTTCAGAAAATCAAAATTGAAAAGAAAAAATCCTTTGGAAAATAATTGAATTTGTTGAAAAAAAAACAATAGATTTTTCCTGATGTGGATAATTTTTGCGTTCGGCCCGGCGGTTTTTGCCGCATTAACCTTGATTCTTGCAAAAATCGGATTCGACGGCGTAAATTCAAATCTTGCGACTGCAATAAGAACTTTAGTTGTGCTTCTGATGGCATGGGGAATGGTTCTTTCGACCGCAGGAACTTTAGTGATGGTTCTATAAAACTTATTCCACAAAATTTACAAATCAAATTGCATAAATTAAAAAAAAGTTATAGAATAAAATATCTTTTGGGGATATAGCTCAGTTGGTAGAGCATTTGGTTCGCAATCAAAGGGTCGTCGGTTCGAATCCGATTATCTCCAGTCTCGCTGGAATCATCTAAGGTTTCAGCACTTTGACAAAAACTGTTTTCATTGTGTTATCTCCCCCCCCATCAAAAAAAATCAGATTAAGAAAAATTGACAACTCAACTTATTGTGCTATAATTTATTTTAGTATGTTGGATGAAATCGTTGTTTTTGCACCTGCAAAGATAAATCTTGGGCTTAGGGTTCTGCCAAAAAGGCAAGATGGATTTCACAATTTGGAAAGTATATTTCAGACGGTTTCGCTTGCAGATAAACTGACGGTTTCAAAATCATCTGGTTCTGGATGTACAGTTTTCTGTAACTCGATGGAACTCCCTGAAAATAATACGATTACAATGGCGTACAAGGCTTTTTGCGATGTCCTTGGACATTCTGGAGCTGCGGTCAACGTCGCTCTTGAAAAGCATATTCCTGCCGGTGGCGGTTTAGGCGGAGGTTCTTCTGATGCCGCTTCACTTATATGGGCTTTGGAAAAAATAAACAATATCAGGCTTACCAAAAATCAGCTTGACTTGATTGCCTCCGCTGTTGGAAGCGATGTTTTTTTCTTTACCCATTCTGATTCTGCAGGAAGCTGCTGTGCTGTCGTTTCCGGGCGTGGTGAATTTGTAAGAGTTATAAAAAAACGTCAGGATTTACACTTTGTCTTGGTGTTTCCTGAAGTTCATAGTTCCACAAAGGAGGCTTATTCCCTTGTGGATAGACTTCTTGCCAATAGTGAAGAAATAGAGTATCCTGCTTTCGGTGATTTGGAAAAAATGTATTTTTCTCCGGTTTCCGAATGGAAATTCAAGAACACTTTTACAGAGGCACTGAAGTTAAAATATCCTGAAATAGATATTGCTTTACAGAAAATAAGAGGAACGAATTCTCTTTATTCTGAGATGTCTGGTTCAGGTTCGACTGTTTTTGGCATTTATGCTTCATGGGAAGAAGCTAAAAAAGCTGCAAAAATACTTAATGATGAAGGCTTAAAATGTGTAGTTACGCAATAGTCTTTGCAGTGTTTTTTTGCAAAATAAGGAGAAAGGCTTATGCAAATCACAGAGTTGCGTATTCGTAAAGTCGAAAATGAAGGAAAACTTCGTGCCTATGTTACAGTAACATTTGACAACTGCTTTGTTGTTCACAATGTTAAGATTATTGAAGGCCAGAACGGTCTTTTTATCGCAATGCCAAGCAGAAAAACTGCAAATGGCGAATACAAAGATGTTGCTCACCCGATTAGCCCGGAATTCAGAACGGACTTGCAAAACAAGATAATTAGTGAGTATAATGCTGGTCATGTAGAAGCTGCAAATTCAGAGGAATAGCCAGTTTTTTACATATATTTTGGGACGTCGTCAAGGGGTAAGACAACGGCTTTTGGTGCCGTCATTCCACAGGTTCGAATCCTGTCGTCCCAGGAAGGATTGTCGTAAGTGGCAATCCTTTTTTATTTAACGAAAAATTTTTATGATACTCAAAAAACCAGGATTCGAAGCGCAGCGAGCGCCGACCGATCAGGGAGGACAAGGCGGCACGGATGCCGCCGACAGCGAGCGAAGACGCCGTGAAAGGAGTTTGCAGGACGCAAACGACTGTAACGGCGAATCCTGTCGTCCCAGGAAGGATTGTCGTATATGGCAATCCTTTTTTATTTAACAGAATATTTTTATGATACTCAAAAAACCAGGATTCGAAGCGCAGCGAGCGCCGACCGATCAGGGAGGACAAGGCGGCACGGATGCCGCCGACAGCATAGAAACATAAAAATTCATAATCTTATAAAAAATTCCTGTTGCTTAAACCGCAGACTTACTTTATAGTTTTTGCATGGGGATTGTTTAATTTCTTTGGAGATTATATATGTCTGCACTCAATGATTTAACTCTTTCTAATGGTCCTTTTTCTTTTGATGATGAATTCGAGGATGATTTTAACGACAAATATTCAGATGAAACCTTGGATGACATGGACGAAGACTACGAAAGCTATGAAGAAGCCTTTGACGATGCAGACGATGACATCTACGAGCCTTATGACGATGTGGAGCCAGAGGACGGATACACAAATCCCTACAAATACAACGATGATTTTGGCGATGAGGAAGAATTTGAAGACGAGGATGACGAGCGTTAATTTAGCTTAACGCTGAAAGTTCCTCCGGAAGATTTTCCTTTGAAAAACTGAACGACTGAACCTTTTCAGGAAAAAGAACCTCCGCGGAAAAGCCATTTTCAGAAACTTTTACCCTTACAGAAGAATTTTCTTTGTTGAATTTTCTCATCAATACAGCCTTTATCAGCTCAACCGTAATTTTTGTCTGCACGGAACTGATTTGGCTGGATTTTTTTTCATTCTGCAAGTCATTTTTGTATTTTTCACGGTTTAAAAGCAAAAGTTCAATTTCAGGAAACGGATTGTTCGGGAATTTCGCATCGGCAATCTTTATCCACTCACCGTTATTTTCCTGCAAAAGGCTAGCCTTTATCTGGGTTTGAATAAAAAGACGGAGTTTTATTGTTTCTGTAATTTCCGTTTCCCATGTGATGTAGGAAGCTTTATTTTCAACATGAAAAATTATGTCCGGATGTTTTTTCCTGAAATTTTCAATTTCTTCCGGTGTTTCTGAAAGCGCCAGCCTTTTTGCCTCGACACGGCTCATATTCCTGTGCTGAAGATGACGAAAAATTTCTTTCCAAAAGTCGCTTTCAATATCTTTTTGAACTTCCTGCATAAAAAATCCTTAAAATGGCATATAAGTTGACTTGTTTCCCGGCAATAAGTTTATCCACGGACGGGAATTTTCATAATCAATCCGGGTTGTTAAAATCCAAAGCACATTCTGGCTAGAACGCATTACCGGCGGATTTCCCTGTCCATCTGTAAAAATTATAAGCCCGTTATACTCTTTGTGCGAAGTAAAAAAATCAACCGCACACTGAAAATTCGTCCCCCCTCTCCCCTGAATTTCCTTTAGACTCAACTTTCTTTTGAT
>CAVGBY010000051.1:4282-13387 GCA_963627355.1 uncultured Prevotella sp.
AAACAGGTTTAGAAAATTTCAACGTTGTGTCAAAAAAAATCACATCGATTTTTTCAATAATCCCAAGAAAAAAAATGTTATTTATTGCGTGAAAAAATCTGTTAAAACTTTCATCTGTGATTGACCCAGAAACATCAACTGCAATCAGAACATTCGCCTTGCGCTGGTAACGGCTTCCCATCGCCTTGAATCCAAAACGACGGCTTGGCTTCATTCTTGTAAGATTTCTTGCGGCGGAAACAATATTCTGCCTGAACTGGGAAAGCGCGCGGCGGTAATCCATTGAAAAATCAGCCTGAGCCTGAATTTCCCGCTTTAAACCACCGCCAAGCTCGCCCCAGCCTTGGTCAATCTCAACTTTCTGTATATCTTTCCGGAGATTTTCCTGTGCCTCCTCGTTTTCTTCCCACAAATCCGCGGCATCAGAGGTAAAAGCAGCTTTTTCCGCCAAAGAAGAATTTCCGGCACTCTGCCCATCTGAAGAAATATGCCTGACAAGAAATAAAATCCACTTGTACCAGTCCTCGAACGAAAGATTGTCGCAGGAATAGAAACGCCCGGTCTTATGGTCAATATTCAGGTTCCGCATAAAGAATTTTTCTTCCTCTGTTCCAGCCCATTCCTCGCCCAAAGGATTTTCGAGTTCCTTGAAGCGTTTTGCAAGACTCTTAAGATACTCCACGCCTTCCAGCCGAATATTTGTCTTGTAAAACTGATTTATTGTTAAATCGCTCGCAATAAGCAGAATACTTTTGTTTGCGTTGTAAGGCTCGCGGGTGTACGGATGCTGCAGAAGAATGCGGTAAACTTCTATTTTTAAATATTCAGAAAGCTCATTGTCGGAACAGTTCTTTAAAAGTTCAAGGTTGAATTCTATTCTAAGCCGGCCGGAACGCATGGGAACGTTCATCTGAGAATTTTCAAGAATCTGATGGGAACAGGCGGCAAGAAACAGAAGCGGTTCTGAATAAAACCATCCGTTTACAATATTTTTAAGGCGTTGTTCTATTTTCATCTGTTATTTTTCAAACGAGGATACAAGCTTTTTGTACAAACCAATGCAATGCCCCCCGATAAACGCCAAAGTCCGCGGATATTCACTCGCCGACCACAAACTTGCAAAATATGAAACTGACTCCTTTGAAGTTTTTTCAAGGTATTCAAAATAATTTATAAGATTTTCTGAAATGCGTTCCGTTTCCTCAGAAGAATTTTCAATCTCAGAAGATTTTGCCTCAATAAAACTGAACAAAGAGGAAGAAACCTGCGAAATAAGCGGAACATCAAGTTTTTTAAGTTTCATCTCTGCTGATTTAAAGTCGCCACAAAGAATTTCGTTTGCGGAAGGAATTATATTTTCATTAACAAAGCGAAAAAAAAGCGAGGTTGCCTTGTTTCCGATAATTCCAGAAACAAGCACCTTGTGAAAGTCCGTAAGCTTAGGAATTTTTTTTATTACAGAAGAAACTCGTTCCCAGCTTCGGCGGTCCGGTGTGCGCTCAAGGTTCTGTAACTCAACATTCTGATTGTTGCTGTCCAGATATTCAGGATTTTCTTTTATAAACGAGCAGATTCTCCGGTCAATTCCTACATTTTCTGCCCAGCCAAGCCAGTCTTTTACAGTCGGGGCAAATTCATAAATATTAAACCGGGAAACAAGAGCCGGGTCCAAGTCTGTAAGCTGATATTCTCCGCCGTTATTGACCGCGCTTATAATCCGGCTTCCCATTGGAAGTGTCTTTCCGGCAAGCTTGCGGTTCAAGGCAAGATCCATAATCGTCTGAAGAACCTCCGGCCGAGCGCGGTTCAGTTCATCCAGAAAAAGAACTATGGGTTTTTCATCAAGCGGAAACCAGTACGGCAACATAAAATCTGTCTTGCCAGTTTTCTCATTTTTTTCAGGAAGCCCTATAAGATCACCAGGATCGCTCATCTGACCAAGAAACAGCGTTACCACCTTGCAGTTTTTTTGGGAATAATATTCCTCCAGAATACGGCTTTTTCCGATTCCGTGCTTTCCGACCAGCATGATATTCTGCTCTGGCGGTGTATTATCAAGAATAAAATAAAGCTGCTGCGCGTTGATTGTCATATGCTTCCTGGTGATAAAAATTGTATTAAAAAACCGGCGGACGGGTGCTGCGTCACTCGCACCCTATCAAGCAAAAACTTATTCTGTCGGACGTTTCTTAAGGCTTTTGCTTTCTGCTATTGCCTGGCCTTCTCCCACCGATTGCTCCATCATAGCGCGGACTTTTAATGGAAGTCCGAAAAGGGTGATAAAGCCCTGAGCGTCTTTGTGGTTGTAGAGTTCGCCGGTTGTAAAAGAAGCGATTGACTCGTTGTACAAACTGTATTTTGAGCCGGAACCTGCTCCTCGGATTGCGCCTTTTACAACTTTTACCTTAGCCCAGCCAGTTACAGTTTCTTCTGCCTTATCCATAAAGGCAATGCAAGAATCCATAAGAGTTGTAAACCATTTTCCGTCGTAAATAAGCTCTGCCATTTTAAGGGAAACGTGCTGCTTAAAGTGATAAGTATCACGGTCAAGACAGATATGATCCATCATTCTGTGCGCAAAATAAAGAATTGCTCCACCCGGAGTTTCATAAACACCACGGCTCTTCATTCCAACGCAGCGGTTTTCGCAGATGTCAACAAGACCGACACCGTTTCTTCCGCCGATTACGTTAAGCTCGTTCAAAAGGTCAAGACCATTCATCTTTTTGCCGTTCAAGCCAACCGGAATTCCTTTTTCAAAGTCGATTGTAACATACTCGCCTTCATCAGAAGCTTCTTCCGGAACAGTCGTATTTTTTAGCATATGCTTGTAGTTCGGCTCATTTTCTGTTTTTTCAAGTTCAAGACCTTCATGGGAAAGATGCCACACGTTTTCATCGCGCGAATAAGACTGGTCTTTCTTCATCGGAACTTCCAGTCCGCGGTCTTCTAGAAATTTAATCTCTGCCTCGCGGCTGTCCATATTCCACTTGTCATCACGCCAAGCGGCAATAACTTTAATATCAGGGGCAAAAGCCTTTATTGCAAGCTCAAAACGAACCTGGTCATTTCCTTTTCCTGTCGCTCCATGACAAATTGCCACAGCTTTTTCCTGACGTGCGTATTCAACAAGAATTTTTCCAATAAGAGGACGGGCAGTAGAAGTTCCCAAAAGATACTCATCTTCGTAAACCGCATTCGCCTTTAACGCTGTCCATACATATTCTTCAATATATTCCTGTTTTGCATCAACAACATAGCAGGCAGAAGCACCAGTCTTTAAAGCGCGGTTTTTAATCGTTTCCCAGTCATCGCCCTGTCCAACATCAATGCAGACAGCAATTACATCATAGTCATAATTTTCTTTAAGCCAAGGAATGATAACAGTTGTATCAAGTCCACCAGAATAAGCCAATATAACTTTGTCTTTTGCCATTTTATAGCCTCGTAAAAAAATCGTTTTGTACAATTTACCACTTTGAAAATAATTTAACAATCATAAGAAAGAAAAGAAGAATGTAAATCTCCGGAATTTGCGGCATTTAGCGTTTTTTTCATTACAATTCCAGCCTGCGGCTCAAAAAACTCATCCTGAAAAGCGTTTTTTACCGAAAAACATTCTGAAAATCCATTTTTTTTATAGATATGCCGCGCACCAGCCCAGTTTTCGTTTACCAGAAGAACCTGAGATTTTAAATTTTGCACAGATTCTTCTATATAATTGAGCGCTGAACAGAAAAACTTTCCGCCAATACCACTGCCACGGAATTCCGGCAAAACCGCAAACGAAGATATATACAAAACAGAACCATCCGGTGAATGAGCCGAAGAAATATCATGTCCGACACAAAAATTTTCCGGCGACTCAAGCATTTTTTCCCAACGCTCAGTACATAAATATCCGCAGATACCGCTGTTTTTTGCCACCTCGCCAGAACCGACATTCTTAAAGGAACCAGAATCATCCACCAGAAGAATAAATCCCTGCGGAAAAATCTCCAGCCGCCGCAAAAAAACTTGCCTTTTTTCCCGAACCTGAGGAATAAACGAGCAGTTTTCAATATTCATTATTGAGTCAATGTCTAAAAGGTTTGCCGTGCGTATTCTCATATTTCAAAAAGCTTTAGCCTGAAAAACCTTCGCCTGAACACAGATTTCTTTGTTCCGCCGGATGGGCAACCTCAAAACCGCAGTTTGCCGACATATTCAAATCTTTAAGCTCAACTTTTCCTTCAATGTAAAGGTCGTAGTCAATTCCTGCCGAACCAGCACCACAGCCAACATCCCAGCCTTCGCCCAACGACTCGCGGACAATCCTTTCACGTTCTTCACGCGTGGTATCCTTTATCAAAATGCTTTTCATAGTCTTATAGTACAAGAAATAACGAAAGTTCGGCAATGATTTTTTAGTTTATGTGGACATTTCGACTGGCTCAATGTCCACAACAGTTTTTAAATTTACCTGGCCTTTCACCTGCCATTGGGTTTATCAAAAAGAACACATATGAGCCATCTCTTTAGAATCATCTCCCAGATAATAAACACGCGTTTCGTAAGGCGCAAGGGATTCAACTTTCAGGAACCCATCATCAATTGAAAGATTTTTTGTGCCATTAATTCCAATCAGAACCGAATAATTTGAAACATCAACAAGCGACGAGTTTTCAAACCAGAACGGATAAGGTCCATAATTTATCAAACTCTGCACGCAGAGCAGACTGTCTTTTCCATCAGAAATTGTGTAGGCGGCAACGGTATTCAAAGGATTTTCATCCGAATCAACTGTACAGCTTTTCAAAAATTCAACATCACCGTTCGCAAAAAGATTCGGATACGTACTCCGCAAAGACAAAATCGCCTTGTTAAGATTCAAAATTGAACTTGAATCCGCCTTCTGCTTTTCAACTTCATCCCAGTCAATGTCTGTTCTGTGCCGTCTGTCGTCACTTCCATAAGCAGAATAGTCCCTCATCCCGATTTCCTGCCCGTAATAGATAAAAGGAACTGTCGGACGCAAAAGAGACATTGCGGTCGCAGCCTTTATACAGGCTTCATCTCCGCTATAAAAAGTTCCAAGCCGGTCAATGTAATTGTCGTGGTTTCCAAGAAATGTTCCGTAAGATTTTGCTTCTACCGGATTTTTTCTTAATGTGGAAGAAAGATAATCCGCATCTCCATAGTCGATACAGTTTACAATTCCTAGCCCCTGGTCAAAATCAAAAACCATGTTGAATTCAGGTTTTTCGTCCGTTCCAAAATATTTTTCAAGCCGGGTCCTGTCCCCTTCTATCCAAGCCTCGCAGGTCACAAACTTTGGCGAAATATCGTTGTATGCGTCAACAACATCTTTTCTAAGCTCCCTAAACCATCCGTGCGATTCATCCGTGTCATATTTTGCATCCGCCGTTTCTATCAGATAACGGACGGCATCAACCCTTAATCCGTCAAAGCCCTTGTTCAGCCAGTAGCGCACAACATTTTTCATCTCCTCGCGAACCTCGTAGTTCCTAAAGTTCAAGTCAGGCTGACCTACCCAAAACGCCGCGTAATAATAGCCATTTCCGTCCGAATTCTTGTGCCAAGTTTCCGTGCTTCCCATTCCCGGATTCCAGTAAAGTTTTGTATCGCTCCACAAATACCAGTCTCTTTTGCCGTTTTCGCCACCGCAGGAATCCATGAACCACTGATTTCCTTTTCCTGTATGGTTCGGAACAAAGTCAAAAATAATCTTTATATTTTTTTCGTGGCAAGCTTTTATAAGGCTGACCAAATCTTCTTCCGTGCCAAAACAGCTGTTCACGGCGTAGTAATCCGTAACATCGTAGCCGTGCATATTCTCACCTTTAGATTTTGATTTATAATCGCACTCAAAAATCGGCGAAAGCCAAATTCCAGAACAGCCCAAATCACTCTGAATGTAGTCGAGCCTGCTTTCAATACCCTTAAAATCACCGCAGCCGTCGTCATCAGAATCAGCAAAACTTTTTACCCAGATATGGTAGAACGAAGTTTCTCGCCACCAACTGTCATTCAAACCCTCAGACTGATTTTCCGCAGCGTCCGCAGTGATTCCCACATTTTTTGGACTTACATAATCCTTGTCGCCAACATACTCTGCAATATTCTCTGGAAAATCAGGATTTCCGCCATCCGAGCCACTTCCACTTTTGCAAGAAACAAGCAAAGCCCCCAAAAACAGAACCGAACAAACAAAAAACTTAAAATTTTTTTTCATTTTACGAAAAGGGCTACTTTCTCGCCCCCCCCCGTCAAAAATATAGATAAAAAATCTGTTCATCCAGTATATTGTAATTCCCTGCTTTTTTCCACACACAAATCCGGGCGGCTTTTTGTCCGTTTGCCTGCGGCAACCTACCAAAAATCAGGCTATGCGCCCTTCCGGCTTTCGCCTACATTCCTACGCTACGCTCCGGAACGCCTCCGGCGGGGCTACTATCCTTGCCGCAATTTGCATATTATTTCCAGTAGATATATTTTTCTTCAAGGAGAACCAAATCACAGCATCTTTGCTTTATGATTTTGTCATGCTCAGAAAGATTCTCTTCTTCACCAAAAATAAGTTTTCGCAGATTTTATTGAATTATACTGATTCTGCAGCAAACGACGATATTTTACATCAGCCAAATTGGCAATATCAATTGCCGTAAATAAGTTATAAAATCCTCTTTTATGTAAAAAAACTTCATATTATCTCTGAAAAAATAAAAGGAGTCATTTCCGACTCCTTTATAAAAACTTGCGTTTTTTGGTTTTCACTTAATGGCAGAAACTCGCCGCTTTTTTTGCATCTCACTTAATGGTAGAGATTCACCTCTTTTTTAGAGCTTCATAAATATGGTAGAAACTCACCAATATTTTTAATATATCAAAGGCAGTGCCTGTCGTCAAGTTAACAAACTTAATGGTGGTTTCGACACGCTCAACCACCATTTTTTATTTAACTTAGAATGAACTTGCAACAAGTCCATTCTAATCGCTGTTATTCCTAAAACTAGAAACTACCAGCCACTGCCACTGCGCATGCTACTGTGCAGCCGACCATCGGGTTGTTGCCCATGCCCATAAAGCCCATCATTTCTACGTGAGCAGGAACAGAAGAAGAACCTGCGAACTGAGCGTCTGAGTGCATACGGCCCAATGTATCTGTAAATCCGTAAGAAGCAGGACCTGCGGCCATGTTATCCGGGTGCAAAGTGCGTCCAGTACCACCACCGCTGGCTACAGAAAAGTATTTTTTACCGGCGAGCAGGCGTTCCTTCTTGTAAGTACCTGCAACCGGATGCTGGAAACGTGTAGGGTTTGTAGAGTTTCCTGTGATAGAAACATCAACATCCTCGTGCCACATGATTGCAACACCTTCACGAACATCATCTGCACCGTAGCACTTTACGATAAGACGCTCCGGGTTGTTTCCATAAGGGATTTCCTTTACAACTGTAAGAGCCTTGTCTGTTCCTTCTCCGTTAAAATAGTCAAACTTTGTCTGAACATAAGTAAAACCATTTATGCGGCTGATAATCTGCGCGGCGTCTTTTCCAAGACCGTTCAAGATAACGCGGAGCTTGTTCTTGCGGACTTTGTTTGCGTTAGCGGCAATCTTAATAGCACCTTCTGCGGCGGCAAAAGACTCGTGTCCAGCCAAGAATGCAAAACACTGTGTTTCTTCTGAAAGAAGGCGGGCCCCCAAGTTTCCGTGACCAAGACCAACCTTGCGGTCATCAGCTACTGAACCTGGAAGGCAGAAAGCCTGCAAGCCTTTTCCGATATTTGCGGCAGCGGTAGAACCAGTCTTGTCGCCAGTTTTTTCAGCTTCCTTGATTGCAATTGCAGAACCCAAAACATAAGCCCATTTAGCATCTTCAAAACAAATCTGCTGTGTAGACTGACAAATTTCATAAGGGTCAAAACCGCGAGCCTTGCAAAGGTCACGTGCTTCCTGAAGACCTTTTTCGCCTTCAGAAAAACCATATTCTTTAAGTGCCTTGTTTACCTGCGGGATACGGCCTTCAAAATCTTCAAACAATGACATATCTATTTCCTCCGTTCCTACACTTAGTTCTTGCGCGGGTCGATTAACTTAACCATACCCTGATCTTCTGTTACACGGCCATAATGAGTTCGTGCGCCTTCTATAGCCTCATTAGCAGGTTTTCCAGCCTTAAGAGCATCCATCAATTTACCAAAGTTAATGCAGTTATAACCAATAACCTGATTATCCTTGTCAACAGCCATTGTCTCAACATAACCTTCTGTCATTTCAAGGTAGCGCGGACCAGTCTTGCGGGTTGCAAACATAGTTCCAACCTGTGAGCGGAGATTCTTTCCAAGGTCTTCCAATGAAGCGCCAACTTTAAGACCGTTTTTAGAGTAAGCAGACTGAGAACGACCGTAAACAATCTGCATAAAAAGTTCGCGCATAGCAGTATTGATAGCATCACAAACAAGGTCAGTATTCAAAGCCTCAAGCAATGTTTTTCCGATAAGAATTTCAGAAGCCATAGCAGCCGAGTGAGTCATACCAGAACAGCCGATTGTCTCAACCAAAGCCTCTTCAATAATACCGTCTTTGATATTCAAAGAAAGCTTACAAGCTCCCTGCTGTGGAGCGCACCAGCCGATTCCGTGTGTAAAACCAGAAACATCCTTAATTTCTTTAACCTGAACCCATTTTCCTTCTTCCGGAATAGGAGCCGGTCCATGATATGCGCCTTTTGCCAAAGGACACATGTGTTCTACTTCTGCAGTGTAGATCATTTAATCCCCCAAACTGCCGCCAAAACGGCAAAGAATTTCCATAAAATTTCCAAAAGAATATTACCACTAAGTATTTTTTATCACAATAAAAGGTTAGCAGGGGGTAACTAGTTTAATCTAAACACATTTTTTTCAAGGCTCACTTCAGAGAGTTTCTTTACATTTCATTCTTGATTTTTAGCACTTCATCAAGAGAAAGTTGTGTTGCGGTGGCAATCTGCTCGATTGTACCAAGCTCCATCCGCAAAAGCTGTCTTGCGGTTTCAAGGGCTTTTTTCCGTTCGCCAGCCAGAAGCCCGCGTTTTTCGCCTCTTGATTCACCCATTGCAA
>CAVGBY010000052.1:0-825 GCA_963627355.1 uncultured Prevotella sp.
GTCACAAGAGGCAGAAGAAACGAGAGTACAAGCCGAACATCGCTCAAAAGCGCATTTCTTTTTAAAGACGGAGAGGCTGGATTGGACATATTGAGATTTTAATATTTGAAGAAAATAACTTTATTTCGCCCATCCGTACACGGCACACGAGCGTGGAATTAATACTTACAGATTATATTCAAAAAAATAAAACTTTTCCACAATGCCCACACCATCTCCCTTTCTGGCAAGCCGTATTTTTCTAAAACCTAGCTTCCATAGCGGAACAGTTCTCTCCCTGTTGTTCCCGGAGTTTGTGGACATTGCTCTTATTTATGGACCTAACGCCCCTCGTAAACAGACTGCAATTTGATGTAAGCGTAATTCTATTATACAAAGTTTTTACTGTCAAGATTTGCGCATTGCCACAACTGCCGGTGGTAACTTGTAAATATTTGGGCTAAATATTATCTTTTCCGCTTGCTTTTTCTACCGTTCGGTATATAATCTGTTTTATGGTGAAAGAAGATTTTCAGGCGGATTCGACTAAAAATCACATTTTTGAGGTTTCTCTTGGGCTTTTTGCGGAAAAAGGCTTCGATGCGGTTGGCGTTCAGGAAATTGTTGACAAGTCCGGAATCACAAAACCGACGCTTTATTATTATTTTAAAAGCAAGAATGGTCTTTTGGAATCAATTGTCCAGCAAAACGAAAATGAACATCTTGACGTGCTAAAAAATGCTGCCGTCTACGAACACGAGTTTTTTGGCTCTCTTCTAAAGATTTTAAAGGCGGAAATTGATTTTGCGCTCAAAAATGAAAATTACTTCAGGCTTAGAATCAATC
>CAVGBY010000052.1:901-13250 GCA_963627355.1 uncultured Prevotella sp.
TCTTTTAGGATATTTTTTCCGTTTGCGGAAAAACTTGAAAGTCTTATGCTGGATTTTTTTAGGCTTTCCGCAAATGAATTTGGAAATATGAGAGGAAAGGAGGAACTTTACAGCACGCTTTTTTTGTCAAATATCTGTTCGGTCGCAAAAAAAGTTACGGCAAATAAACTTGTGGCCACGGAAAAAAATCTGTACACGATTATCCATTCGTTTGTCTACGGTTTTGCCGATTAAAATTCACAACTTAGAATTCACGTGGTATAATTTTTGAATGATGATGACAGCAAAAATCTTCATCGAGGAACTTAAATGAGCAATAAAAATGAAAAAAAATCTGTTTCTAAAGCGGTGGGAACTTCTATCCCTTTGGGAGCAATTTACACAGATACAAAAGATGGCACAGTCATTGGTGAATACACAGACCTTCCGGCTTTTGCGGCTTTCTGCAAAAAGGCTGGCCTAACGCTTCTTCAGCTTTTGCCGGTAAACGACACCGGAACTCAATCTAGCCCATACAGCGGTTTAAGCGCATTTGCCCTGCATCCGATTTACATTGACATAAGAGCCCTGCCGGAATTTGAATCTTTGTACAAATCGGATAAAGGATTCAAGTCGGATTACGACAAGATGCTCAAAGATTTTCCTTACAACGGACAAGGCCGTTACAATTACAACGGAATTCTTGAGACAAAAACCGCCCTTTTGAACAAAATTTACGATTCAACAGAAATTGCAAAAAAATCCGCTCCCGATGAAGAGCTTGAAAAATGGATCAAGAAGAACCCATGGATTGAGCCTTACGCTGTCTACAAAAACCTCAAGGTAAAATACAATCAGGCAACCTGGAAAGACTGGTCAAACGAGGACAGAACTCCTGGCGAAAAAGAGATAAAGGCACGCTGGAACGACAAAAAGCTTCTAAAAAACCACCTTTTCTTTGCGTGGGTTCAAATGCGTGCAAACGAACAGTTCAAGACCGCGACCGATAAAGTAAAAAAAGAAGGAATCACTCTTAAAGGCGATATGCCGATTCTTATGAACGAGGATTCTTGCGACGCGTGGGCTTTCCCGGGAATTTTCAACCATAATCTGCGTGCCGGTTCGCCTGTTGACGGTGAAAATCCTACGGGCCAGAACTGGGGCTTTCCTACTTACAACTGGGATTATCTAAAAGAACACAATTTTGACTGGTGGATTAGCCGACTTAAAAATGCCGCGCAATATTACGGTGCTTACCGACTTGACCATATTCTTGGATTCTTTAGAATCTGGGCAATTCCTGTACGCGACACAACAGCAGTTCTTGGACACACAGTTCCTTACGTTCCTATGAGCCGCGATGATTTGCACAACATCGGTTTTGATGACGGAAGAATCCGCTGGTTAAGCCAGCCTCATGTTCCAACAGGTCTTATTGAAGACATTACATGGAACCACGAAAAATCTGTTTCAATTCTTTCTAAATTTATGGATAGAATCGGAAACGAGGAGCTGTGGCTTTTTAAGAAAACTGTTGCGGGCGACAAAGATATTTATGAATCAGATTTGAGCGCATTCTGCGAAGGCGATGCGGCCCAGCGCTGCAAAGATGCGTTAAGCAAAGCCTGGCAGAACCGATGTCTTATTGAAATAACCGAAAACAATTTTGTTCCTATCTGGACTTACTATGAATCTACCGCATGGAAATCTTTGAACGACGGTGAAAAAAATGCTCTTAAAAATCTTATCAGCGCAAAAGAATGGGAACAGAATAGACTTTGGGAAACCCAGTCAGACGAAATTCTTTCCGCACTGACAAAATCTGTGGATATGGTTCCCTGCGGAGAAGATTTAGGCGCGGATTTGCCGTGTCTTCCGCATATTATGGAAAAAAACGGAATTCTTGCGCTGCGCGTAAACCGCTGGTGCAGAAAATGGGCAGAACCGGGAAAACCTTATGTTCCGCTAAACGAATTGCCTTATCTTTCTGTAACAACAACTTCTGTACACGACTCCACAACTGTCCGCCAATGGTGGCAGGAAGACCGCGACGGTTCAAGTCTTTTTGTACGGACAAATCCTTGGGCGTTTGGAGCAGACGGCTTTGACCAGGCAAAAATCAATGAGATTGCAAACGCGCCATTCAGTCCGGAACTTGCGGAAAGTTACCTAAAAGGCGTTTCAACATCAAATTCTGCGTGGATTATAAACCCTCTTCAGGATTTTATGTCTATGGAAAAAAAATACTGGCTTGCTGACTCAAATGCCGAACGGATAAACGTTCCGGGTTCAGTAAACGACTTTAACTGGACCTACAGAATGCCGGTTTCCGTAGAAAATCTTGCAAAAGATAACAGTTTAATAGAAAAAATCAAGGGCATTGTCGCATTGCACAAATAGTCCGAATTAAAACAGAAGTTTTTCAGCTTTTAGAATTACTACTTTTGGAGGAAAAAATGGGAATTTCTTATAACGAATTTCATATCAGTCGAAAAATCCGGGAAATTTGCAATTTTGAAGAACGCCTTTATTCATCAAGCGGCAATGTGGTTCTGGCAAATATGCCGGCTGTAAGAAAATTTGCCGAAAAGCTTAATTCTTATTTTGATAAAAAGAATCAAAAAGAAAACCGGGTTTCCGTGGGTTCTGTAAATGCAATGGGACTTATTGACGAGGTTTTCCACTATGTCTGCATGATATTCCGCAGAGACAAACAGCTTGACGCTTTTAAGAATATTCTGGCCGCATTGGACAGCGCATACACAAAAGAGGCTGTAGACAAACTTCTTCTTGACTTTACGAATGAATTTCCACCGGTAGAAGTTTATCAGGGAAAAATTTCCGCAGAAGAATACCTTGCAAAAAACGAAATGGATGCAGGAACAAAAGCAATGCGTTCAAACCGCGAGCAGACGCTAGAGGAGATGATTCTTCTTCGGCTTGCAAACGAAAACCCTGCTTTTAAACCGTTCTTCGTTCTTTTTAGCGACATTGAGCTTCAGAAAAACCCGATTTATAACAAGGCTTGGGCAACAATTCAAAAGGAATTCCAGAATCTTCCGAAATTCGGTCCGTTCAACAATGACCTTATCAATATGCTGCGCGAGCCAGTTGTTTTCAGTCCGAACAGCCTAAAAGGCCAGCTTGACTATATCCGTCAGTACTGGGCAGATTTGCTTGGCGACTTCCTGCGTCGTCTTCTTTCCGGAATGGATACCCTTACAGAAGAAGAAAAAATGTTCATGCACTACAACCCGATAAACGGCGGCGAAGTGAACATGGAAGCCTACAATTACGACGGCCTTATGAAAGAATACGAACGGTTCAGCCCTGACCGTGAATGGATGCCTTGTGTAATTCTTATGGCAAAAACTGTTCTTGTATGGCTTGACCAGCTTACAAAAAAATATAACCGCCCAATCACTCGGCTGGACCAGATTCCAGATGAAGAGCTGGATGCTTTGCGTGACGAAGGTTTTACAGGCTTGTGGCTTATTGGTCTTTGGACACGCTCAAATGCATCAAAAAGAATCAAGCAGCTTTGCGGAAACCCTGAGGCGGCCGCTTCCGCATATTCACTCTACGACTACAATATCGCGGAAAATATCGGCGGCTGGGATGCTCTTTCTAACCTTAGGACAAGACTTTGGCAGCGTGGAATCAGGCTTGCCTCGGACATGGTTCCAAACCATACCGGAATGGATTCACAATGGGTTGTAAACCGCCCGGATCTGTTCGTTCAGCGGCGAGATTTGCCTTCTTCAACTTATACATTCAACGGAGAAAACCTTTCGTGGGACCCGAATGTCGGCGTCTGGCTGGAAGACCATTACTACAACCATTCAGACTGTTCTGTTGTATTTAAGCGTGTTGACTTCCGCAATGGCGACACCCGCTACATTTACCACGGAAACGACGGAACCGGAATGCCTTGGAACGACACAGCGCAGATTGACTTTTTAAATCCGGAGGCACGCGAGGCTGTTATGCAGGATATTCTGCACGTTGCGCGGAACTTTCCTATCATCCGTTTTGACGCGGCGATGGTTCTTGCAAAAAAATCAATCCGCAGACTTTGGTATCCAAAGCCGGGTTCTGGCGGCGATATTTATTCCCGCAGCGAATACGCTCTTTCTGACCAGGAATTTGAGGCAAAGATTCCAAACGAATTCTGGCGAGAAGTTGTAGACCGTGTCGCAAAAGAAGTTCCAGACACACTTTTGCTTGCCGAAGCATTCTGGATGATGGAAGGCTACTTTGTCCGCACTTTGGGAATGCACCGCGTTTATAACTCTGCGTTCATGAATATGCTCAAAAAAGAGGAAAACCAGAAATACCGGGATTCTGTAAAAAACACAATCAAGTTTGACCCGCAGATTCTTAAGCGCTACGTAAACTTTATGAACAATCCGGACGAAGACACCGCAGTCGCGCAGTTCGGAAAAGATGACAAGTATTTTGGTGTCTGCACATTGATGATTACAATGCCTGGACTTCCTATGTTTGGCCACGGTCAGATTGAAGGATTTACAGAAAAATACGGAATGGAATTTACAAAAGCGTATAAAAACGAAACTCCAGACCAGAATCTTGTGAACCGCCACTGGCACGACATTTTCCCGCTGATGAAAAAGCGCTACATTTTTGCGAACGTTGAAAATTTCCTGTTCTATGATGTCTGGGATAACGGCAGCGTGAACGAAAATATTTTTGCGTACTCAAATTCCTGCGGAAACGAATATTCAGTTGTCTTCTATAATAATAAGTACGAACGCGCACAGGGCTGGATTAAACAGTCTTGCGAATATGCTGTAAAAATCGGCGAAGGCGAAAACCAGCACGTTGAGATGCGCTCAAAATCTATTTCAGAGGGACTGAACCTTCACGCAGAAGATGACAAATTCTGCATTTTCCGCGAGCACCGCTCAGGACTCTGGTTTGTGCGCCGCAGCCGTGAAATTTGCGAACGAGGAATGTACATCGGCTTGAACGGATTTGAATATCAGGTTTACATGGACATCCACGAAGTTTCTGACGGAGCGGACCACAAATATCAGATTTTGTGCGACACTTTGCAGGGACGCGGCTGTTACGATCTTGAAACTGAATGGGAAGAAATCTGCTACCGTGAGCTTTACCAGCCGTTTGCAAACTACGCAAATTCAGTTTTGCTTGGAATCCACGGAATCATAAATCCTGTTTCTGGAAAAATTTCAGAAGCCGACGCAAAAAAACAGTTAAAAGCGATTGTTTCTTCCGCAAAAGAAGCCGCTCTTCAGTTCTATGCGGTTGCAGACAAATTCGCAGGCGATATAAAACTCTCTGAACCGGAAAAGCAGCTCAAAGAATTTGAAAAACTTACAGAAAAAATAATCAGCATTGCAATAAGCAACAAGGCAAAACCGGCTTCAGACATCATCGCGGCGCTTAAAAAGGCAAAAACAGACTCGGCATACCTTGAAACTCTGTTCGCTACAGACAAAAACCTTGCGGAACAACTTATCTGTTTTGCGATGGTAAAAGAATATGCAGAAAAAGGTCTTGCAGAAAAATGGGGATTCGCGAGAAAATTCAGCGACTACCTTTCTTCAAATGGAATAAACCTTGGCGATTCACGCGGAAATATCAGCCGCCTGTTTGTTCTATCTTCTGTCTGCTCTGCAAAAGCGATTGAAAAAGACGAAAAATCCGCTTTGTACAACATTGTAAAACTTATGACCGAAGGCGTCAAAGCGAAAATGCTGACCGGAGCAAACCTTTACGATGGAACAGTCTGGTTCAACAAGGAAACTTGCGACTGGACTTTGGCACACGGATTTGCGCTTGCGCTTCTTGAGGAAAAAGAATGTGAAACAGCATTAAAAGCTTTTGACACTCTTGTAAAAGCAAAAGACAAGGCTGAATACAAATGTGATTTATTCATCAAGCCATTTGCGCCAAAAACCGCAAAAACAAAGGCAAAAGAAAAATCGCCAAAAGCAGAAAAGACTGAAAAAACAGCAAAAACTAAAAAGTCCAAAAAATAAGGACTAAAAATGAAGGCGGTTCAAAATTGAGCCGCCTTTTTTTTACAATTTATAAAATCAATTTACAAAGATTCAATTATTTTTCGTATTTCCGCAGAAGTTTTTACGCAGACTTTTCCAGTCTTTGAAATGTTTTTTGCCGCCCGGATAGAATCCGGCATTTCAGGACTTTCCCCGATTATGTGACGGACGTATTCAGAAGAAAGACTTGGATGGTCGCGGGCAATAAGAACCGTCGCATACTCCTCGTCGCGGTTGGACTTTTGAATTTTTGCGGCCGCATAAGCACGCGCAGTATGGCGGTCTGCAAAAATTTTGTATTTTGTAAAAAGCTCTTTTGCCGCGCAGTTAATTTCTTCATCTTCAACATCAACAGGAAAAACAAAATGACGCATCATCAGTTTATTTGCAGAAAAAACATCTTCCAGACGCTCAAGATTCAAAGGTTCAGTCGGGTCAGAAGGCGCGCGTTCCTTTAAAGGCACAAGAGAATCCAGAATAACCGGATTTCCGCCCGGATTCACCGCAAGCTCATTTGTAGACGGAAGAATAAAACCGTTCAACGGAAGCGCAAACTGCCACGCATACAGTCCCGCAACAACATTGCTGTAGTTTCCCGCGGCCAAAGCATAATAAATATCGCTGTGAACCTTATTTTTAATCCTTGAAAAAGCAAAAGGATAAAAAAAGGCCTGTGGCAAAAGCCGCCCGATATTTGTGGTATTTGCAACAGTAATGTTGTGTTCTTTTACAAAATCAGAATCCGCAAAAAGTTCCCGGGCAAGAAGATGGCATTTTTCCACAGAACCGTCAACTTCTACAGGATAAATATTTCCGCCGTTCCAGACGTAATCACTTTCCAGAACTCCGCGGACATTATTTTTTTCACAGATTACAACAGCTTTTAGATTTTTTTTGCCACGCAAAGCCCACGCAAGACTTGCGCAAAGTTCGCCGCAGTCGGAAACGCCGACAAGAACCGCTTTTCCGCCTTTTAACTGAAGAATTGTGTCCAGACACGCAGCCAGATAAGAAATTCCAAAATCTCTGTGGTTTCCCGTAGGCGTGTGGCTCAGTTCAAGAAGAAAGAAATTTTCGTCAAGCTGCTTTATTTCCGGAGAAAACGGAAACGCCCGGGTAGCAATTGTTTCACAGATAATCGGAGAAAATTCATCATTTATAAATGCCGAGGTAAGAGTTCCGGCAATTGAACTGAACGAAGTATCTTCATCAACATTTAAAAGCCACCGGCGCAAATCCTCTGTTTCCGAGGGAACGTACAACCCACCGTCTGACGGCATACAGTCCAGAACCGCCCGCGCAAAGCTGACTGATAATTTTTTATTTCTAGTGCTCGTGAATTTCATCCTTTCAATTATATCAAATCGATATTAATGTGGAAACAATAAAGACTATTTTTTATTCTGCCGATACTAAGAACGGAAGGTTTTTAATGCGAAAGGTTATCTCTTTGATTTTAGATTATTTTCTTACGCTGGTTGTAGGTTTTGCAATCGGAATGTTCATCTGCATTCAATATTTTGACAGCATAAATCTTGTTGCGGGCGAACGTTTTTTTGTTTCAAAAGAAACTGTTGTTCTTGGCGTATTTTACACGCTTCCGGTAATGTTCCTTATGCTTCCTTTTGCGCTTATGCTTTATAAAATCAGACACAAAGATAACCCGGCGCTTAGTCTTGCGGCTTTTGCGGCTCTTTCCCTTTTAAATTGGTTCGTTTTTTATCCTGTCACGCTGAAATTTCAAGCCATCGCTGAAAGAAATTTTATCGAGGCAAAAAACACTGATTTCTTTAAGCTGAACGAATTATCTTCCGGATATTTTAGACATTCAGCAGGAAAACTTTATTTTTTCAACAAGGAGACAGAAGAAAATTCCGCAGACGTGATTTTGCTAGACGACTCTTCCGCACCGCTGTATTTTGCAAAAGAAGAAAAAATTGACGTTTCTGCAGATTCAGAATTCTACAAGGATTCAAGCCCTTTCCGCGACCCGCTCACAAAAGAAACAATGAAAGACATTCCATACCAGATAATAAATATTTTCCATTCAATAAAATTTCAGGCAATCCGGGCGTGGAATTACGGTTTTATCTCCTGGCTATGCTTTTGCTCGCTCGGGTTCGCCCTTTGCTCGCTTTACAGCCTTATAAAATTCAGTTCATGGCGAATGGTAAACGCTCTAAGCGCGCTTATCTTTACAGGAGCCGCAATCTGGTTCAACGATTTTTATTTTTCCACAACGTGCGGCGGAATGCGAAATTTTCTTCAGTCATTCTTTTACGAGGGCGGAAAACTGAACTTTTTTATTGACAAAGGAATTGAATTTCCGCTTATGCTGATAAATTTACTTTTCGGGCTTGTTTTTACAGTCGTCGGAATTGTAATCGCAATCTTCAGAAACAAAGAATAGGAAATAAAATGAAAAAAAGAATTAGAAACTTTCTTATAAATATCGCATTCTGCACTTTTGTTTTTATAATTTGCCTTGTCTTTGGCTTTTTTTTCGCAAAAATCCCAGAATTAACTTTTGATTCAGTCGGAAAATTTAAATTCTTTTCCGCAATAAAAGTCTTTTGCCTTATGCTTCCACCGGTTTTTGCCGCAAGCGCAAATGTCGCATGGTGCATTGATTTCGGACTTCATCCGGAAAACAGCCGGCTACGTTTTTCAGACGCAATGTTCGGCAGATATAAAAGCGTAATCATAAATTCCCTGATTTTTGTGCTGATTATAACCTGCGCAACAGAAATTCTTATGCCGCAAATCGCAACCCAGATGAAAATTCTGGAATTCAAGCCAAAACTGATGCACGAATACCAGAATTCCGCAAAATTTTTCTACGAAAACAAAAATTACGAGACCGCATTTCAGTTTGCCAAACTCGCCTACGAAATCGACCCGAAAAACAAGACAAACAAGGAAATTCTTTTTATAACAGAAAGCCTCAATGACAAAAAAGAAGAAATTTCAGATTCAATCAAAAAGAAAATCAATGAAATGACTTTTAAGGATGCAGATTTTAACATCGCAGAAGAAAAAATTGCGCCAGCCGCAACGCCTTACAAATCATTCGAACTTATGAAACTTGCAAAAACCTGCCTTTCGCAAAAAGACTGGTTCGGCGCGCATTACTACTCGCAGCTTGCGCTAAAATCCGCCGACCCAAAAGACATAAATATTTCCGAGCTAAAACAAATTTCCGCAGAAGCGTGGAACAAAATCAACCAGACAAAAGAACTCTACGCAACCGAAGAGCAAAAAATCTTCGCAAAAAAATACGAAGGCTACGTTTCTCTTATCAACGGCGATATTCTGCACGCATATTACGTTTTCCACGCGCTTTCGCTTGAAACAAAAAAACTTTCCACCGACCCGGATGTCGCGCGTTACCTTAAAATTTCAGAAAAACTTTTAAAGAACCAGTATTTCTTCCGCGATGAAACAAAAAACCTTCAGGCCTACGAAAGCGCAAACAACGTTTACTTTAAAATCAAGAAAAACGGAACAACCGGCTCAACAATTTATTTTATACACGGAATTACAACCAGCCGCTCAACTACAAATATGATTTTATATCTGCGCGGCCTTGAAATAATCGAGCTTGACGGCACAGGAACAGTAACCTGCGGCCATTACATTCCTTACGCAAAAATGACCGCGCTCCAGACAGAATTTTTGGACAAAGACACAAAAATTGCTCTTGGAATTGACAAAAAAATCACTTCCGTTCCTTACATTCTTTTAAATTCAGTGGATAGAAATTTCCCGGACCAGATAAACCGCCCGGAATTCAAAATCGGAAACCAAAAAACAGAATTAGGCGGACTAAGAATTCTAGGAATTCCGTTCAGCGACTTTGAATTAATCGAGCAAGCCTCAAACGGCGCAGACGCAATGAATTTAATCTCTCTGTTCAATTTTGTAAACAAAGCCGAAAAATACGGTTATTCAGCAGAATCTTTTGCGCATATTCTTATGAACAGAATGTTAAAACCGCTCTACATTTTAATTCTGTTCGTTGTAATCGCATATCTGGCGTGGCATTTCCGCCTTGAAGAAGACTCTGTATTCAAATTCAAATGGTCAGCAATGCTTCCGTTTCTTTGCGCGGCATACTTTTTCCTTTACAACTTTGCAGTCTGTCTTTTTAAGTTCATAAATTACGGACTTTTAGGAATTTCAGGCGTCTCTTTTTCTCTTGCGGCCGGCACAATCGTCTACGTCATAATTTTTGTAATTGTTTCAATTTTCTTTTTGTCTTGCAGAAACTCATCTGGAAGATAAAAATCCGGGCGTTCCCACCGCACGCGGTGGTCGCTATGTCCAGGGTTCCGCTAACGCTCATTGCTCCGCAACTCACTTCGTTCGCCCTTCCCAGCGCTAACGCAGGCAAAGCATTTTCCGTATCTCATCCTGCATATTTTTAATCCCCTGCTCCGCTCCGCCGTTTTTTATTCCTTCGCAAAGTCTGCCAATAAAAGGGCGGGCGGCAAGACATTTTTTTGCGCCAAGCGTTAACGCCACCTGAATATCACGTTTTTTCCGTATTCCACCGTCAACCCAAAGCTCATCGCAGACTGATTTTAAGATTTTTGCGTTTGCCTGTAAAAATTCCGCAGTAGAATCTGTTTCTGTCTCTACCCTGCCGCCATGATTTGAAACAACGATAATTTCCGGCTTCAGTTCCTTACACAGTTCAATATCTTCTTTTGTAAAAACGCCTTTTATTGCAAGTGCAAGTTTTGAATATTTTCTGAATTCCTTAAGTTGCGCCACAGTTTTTTTCTCAAGTTTTGCCTGATTCCGCATAGAAACAATATTGTACGCATCAATATCAATTCCAACCGCACGCGCATTTTCCCGAATCCAGTCAACGCGTTCAAAAAGCCGCTCGTTTGAATACGGCTTTAGAAAAAAATCAGCTTTTATGCCAAGTTTTTTAACAGCAGCCAGACCAAGCTTCAGTTTTTCATCAGGAGCGCCATCGCCAGCACAGACAGAAATTCCTTCTTTTTGCGCCGCATAAAAATACGGAAAATAAAAATCCTCTTCGTTTTCAAAACCAATATTTTGAACCGCACCAGTAACCGGCGCAATCCCAAGATTTTCAGTTTTTACCGCAATTTCATCATCCGCCGGAATTTTATCCCAGCCACCGCAGTTAGAAATAAAATTTTCGCTGCAGTTTACGCCACCCATTCCCGGCATTTCGCCAACGCAACCACGCCCAAGGCAAACTTTGCAAAAATGGCACTTAAAATTGTTCTTTGGCATTTTTAGTCACCAAAGCAAATTCCTACAGAACGCCCTGTTGCAATAAGCGGGTCGTCAAGCTGGATATTTTTTACTTTGCCGGCGCAAGTTTCAAGCGGAATTCCAACAATCTGGTTATTCTGCATTGCGACAAGCTGCCCAAATTCACCGCGTGCAAGAAAATCCGCCGCCGCGACACCGAACTGCGTTGCAAGAACCCGGTCATAAGGGCTAGGAGTTCCACCGCGCTGCAAATATCCAAGAACAGAAGTTCTGCTTTCAAGACCAGTCGCATCCTCAAGCTCTTTTGCAACACGGTAACCAATCGACTGAACCATTTCCGCACGGGTTTTCTTGAACGTCTTTTTGTCCATTTTTGCCTCTTCCTTAGAAAGAGCGCCTTCCGCCACAACAACAATTGAAAATTCTTTTCCCGCGTCACGGCGTGCAAGAACATTTTTTGCGACAGAATTTATATCATAAGGAATTTCCGGCAAAAGACAAACATCGCCGCCACCCGCCAAAGCCGAATACAACCCCAGCCAGCCAGCTTTATGCCCCATAACCTCAACAACCATTACACGGCTATGGGAATGTGCAGTCGTATGGATACGGTCAATCGCTTCTGTAGCAACATCAACCGCTGTATGAAAACCAAATGTAACATCAGTTCCAACAATATCATTATCAATCGTTTTTGGCAGACCTATTACATTCAACCCTTCTTTTGCAAGAAGAGCGCCTGTTGTGTTTGTTCCATTTCCGCCAAGAACAACAAGCGCGTCTAGTTTCCATTTTTTATAATTCTTTTTGATTGCCTCAATCGGTAAAAGTCCTGTTTCCGGATTAGGGAGCGGATTTTTAAAAGGTTTTTCCCGGCTTGTTCCAAGCAAAGTTCCGCCCCGGGTTAAAATTCCAGAAACGGTTTCTGAAGTAATAGGAAATCCATCCCCGTTTATAAGTCCCCGGTAACCATTTTTGATTCCAACAACTTTCATTCCATAATTAATCATTGCAGAGCGGCAAACGCCTCGGATTGCAGCATTTAAACCAGGAGCATCGCCCCCGGA
>CAVGBY010000053.1:0-12973 GCA_963627355.1 uncultured Prevotella sp.
CTTAAAATTCCAAAACAAAAGGCTCGTGCTTCGGCTTAAAAAAATCTGATGAATCGTGAAAGTTTATATACGAAAAATCCTTATAGGAATTATAAGTTTCGCCGGAATAAAATACAGTTCCTTTTGAATTATTTTTTTCAATCTCGATGCTGTTCATCTTCAAGAATTTTTGCATATTTTTAGTAAACTCGTCATTCAGCGATTTGCCGCTTTTTACTTCAAAAAGATTCAAATTCGCGTTTTCTTTTAAAATCAAATCAACTTCAAGACCATTGCTGTTTCTAAAAAAGTAAAGGTTTGGTTCTGCCCCATAATTGAATCTTGTTTTAAATGCCTCCGCAACAACAAGATTTTCAAAAATATTTCCCATAAGCGGATCTCGCTGCATTTGCCCAGGAGTTTCAATTCCCAAAAGATACGCCGCTAATCCTGTATCACAAAAATACACTTTTGGAGTTTTTACAACTTGACTCGTCCTGTTTTTATACCAAGGCCGCAAAATATGAATTAAATGCGAAGATTCCAAAATAGAAAGCCATGAGCCTATTGTGGTGCTGGAAACACCAACTTCCGCAGAAATTGCAGAATTATTGACAAGCTGCCCTGTCCTTCCCGCAAGAAGTCTCATAAAATTTTCAAACCTGGATAAATCCTGCACAGCACCAATCTGGGCAATATCCCGCTCAAGATAAGTCTGAACGTAATTTTTATAGTATTCAAAAGGTTTATGTCCGCTTTCTGAAAAAAGAAAAGGCATGCAGCCGGAAACCAGCTGCACATCCCGCTCAAGTTTTATTCCACTTTGTTTTAATTCTTCCAAAGAAAAAGGGTGCATCTGAACAACAGCAACTCTTCCTGCCAAAGACTGAGATACCGTATTTTTTAATGGAATTTGCTGGCTTCCGGTAATTATATACTGACTTTTTTTCTTGAATTTATCGATTCGCACTTGTACTGTGCTTAAAAGTTCAGGAACTCTTTGAATTTCATCAATTATTACGGGCTCAGGAAAACGAGTAAAAAATTCATCCGGATCTTCTTTCGCCAAAATCCGTGTATTCATATCCTCCAAATTTGCATAGGAATATTCCGGAAAAAGATTCTGCACCAGAGTAGTTTTTCCACATTGCCTAGGACCAAAAACACAGACAGAAAAATATTCCTTTACACAAGATTTCAAATATTCTGAAACAGCTCGTTTTATCATAAAATAATAATATTCTAATTTTACGGAGATTTCAAGTCTGACTTGAAATCTCCGTATTTTTATCAGACAGAATTTCTACATTTTTTCAAGGAACGGAACCAGAACCATGTCCATCGCTTTTTTCATTACAGTCAAGGTACATTCTGCAAGGAAAAGACGGGCACTCTTTAACTCCGGATTTTCTGCGTTCACGATTGAACAGTTCTGGTAGAATTTGCTGAACAGTTTGCTCAAATCATAAAGATATGCGGCCATTACGCTCGAATCAAGGTTTTCTGCGGCTTTGTCTACCGTTTCCGGGAATAACCCAAGGGCTTTTATAAGTTCCCATTCCTCCGGCGCTTTTAACAAGTCTGAATGTTCAACGCTTGCGGTAACACCGGAATTCTTTGCCTTTTCCAGAATTGAGCTGATTCTGGCTCCCATATACTGCAGGTAAGGTCCTGTGTTTCCGTTAAAACTAAGGCTTTCTTCAGGATTAAAAAGCATATCTTTGATCGGAGTTGCCTGCAGAAGATAATAATGCAATGCGGCCAGCGCAACTTTTTCCGCAACATCATCCGCATCAACATCAGATTCGCGTCCACGCTCCTCAATCGCTTTCAGTGCGTCGCTATGCAATGAATCAAGAAGGTCATCCGCATCAACAATTGTTCCCTCGCGGCTCTTCATTCTTCCGCTTGGCAAATTAACAAGTCCATAGCTAAGGTGATAAAGTTTGTCAGCCCAGTCAAACCCAAGTTTCTTAAGAATATAGAACAAAATCTTAAAGTGATAGTTCTGCTCGCTTGCAACAACGTAAACCAGCTGATTAAACGGCCAGTCAGCATGGCGGCTTATGGCAGTTCCAATATCCTGGGTGATATATACAGAAGTTCCATCCTTTCTTAAAAGAACTTTCTCGTGGTTGTCCTCATCCTTCCCCTTTCCGACAACATCTGTAACGTCAATACGGACAGAACCGTCTTCCGCCTTAAAGAAAATTCCTTTTTCAAGTCCTTTTAAAATCTCATCCTTGCCCTTAAGGTAGGTTTCACTTTCAAAATAAAAACGGTCAAAAGAAACATTTGTTCGCGCGTAAGTTTCCTTAATTCCATTGATTGTCCAGTCGTTCATTTTTTTCCACAAGGCATGAACTTCCGGGTCGCCGGCTTCCCATTTTACAAGCATTTCCTCTGCCTGCGCGAGTGCCTCCGGATGCGCCGTTTCCGGCTTGTCTTTTTCACCTTTTAGCCAGCGGTCAAATTCAACATAGCACTGCCCTACAAAATGGTCACCCTTGATTCCCAAAGACTCTGGAGTTTCGCCTTTTTCCTCGTGAAACCATTTGTAAGCAAGCATACTTTTACAGATGTGAACGCCACGGTTATTAACAAGATTAACCTTGCAGACTTCCGCACCGGCAGCCTTCAGAATCCGGCTTACAGACTCACCAAGAGCATCGTTTCTTAAATGTCCAAGATGAAGCGGCTTGTTAGTGTTCGGCGCAGAAAATTCAATCATAACTTTTCTTCCGCCAAGGAACGGTTTTCCATTTTCATCCAGAGAACCGTATTTTTCACCCTGCTCTGAAATCTTTTTAAGAATCGCACCTGCCTGATCCGCCTTATTCAGTCTTAAATTTACATAAGGACCGACAGCAACGAATTCTCCGCAATTTTTTGCTTCGTCTGAATATTTTTCGTTTATGATTTTTACAACCTCACCAGAAATCTGCGGGGGAGCCATACGGAGAGTTTTTGCAAAAGCAAACATCGGAACACCAAGATCGCCCATTTCCGGGTTTGGCGTTGTCTGAACCACAATCTTCTCTTCCTCTACAGAAGATTCGCCTTTTGTTCCTATAAAATCGTTCAGTGCCTTACAAACAACTTCCCTCATTGCAGATTTCACATCAGCCATAATAAAACTCCATTTTTCAAAAAAAAAGGAATGCTAAAAGCATTCCCTTTGACAAGTGCGGCGAACAGGACTTGAACCTGCACGTCTTGCAACACAAGGACCTCAACCTTGCTTGTCTACCAATTCCAACATCGCCGCAGGTGAAAATAATATATAAAAAAACACGTTTTATGTCAATAAGAATAAACGCTATTTTTAACTTTTTACACTGTTTTCAAGCCATTTCAGCGGACAAGCTCGTACTGTTTCCACAAATCAATGAACTCAAGCATATACTGCTGGACTCCGCAGAACCATTTTTCCTGCATCTCGCAGGCCGGAACACCGATGTACCTGAAATGCCAGCTTTCCCAGCGGTAACCGGTTATATCCTCATACTGCTTTGGAAAAGAAAGACTCCAGCCGAATTTTCCACCGTTTTTGTAAATCCATTTTCCCATTTCTGTATCCGCAAAATCATCCGTGATTGAGCCAAAATCAATTGCGACTCCAAGCTGATGCTGGCTTGTTCCCGGGCGGGCGCTTTCCCGTTCCGCCTCTTCCAGTCCGTCAACTTTTACCCAGTAGGCAAAAAGATTTTTCTGGTATTCATAAGAACGGTAAGTTGAACTTACAAGCAGTCTTACACCATCTTTCAGGGAAGCCTGAGCCATTTCGCGCAACGCCTTTTCAACATCAGGACGAAGAGAAAGGTCATTGCGGTTTATTGAATAAAATTCATTTTTTACAAGCGGGACCAAATCTTTTGGAACATAGTCAGAAGAAACAGAATGTTCCTTATCAATAAGATAATAAAGGTTCAAATCATCGGCGCGGTATTTTTTTTCTTCCGCAAGAACATTATATAAATCGGAAAGAAACGCGCTTTTATCTGAAATAACAATCTCGTTTTGAGCCCGTACAGACATCTTAGAAAGAACTTCGTCAATTTTAAAAAAATCCATGTTTTCAGTCTTTTGTCCGCCATCGACCAAAGCATTTTTTTCAACAGCCGAATTTGACTTTTTCTGCGCGCAGGCTGTAAACGCCATAACTGCAATCAGAATAAAACCAATATATTTTTTCATTTATTACCTCGATTTAAAATCAAACTAATAACTTGAGCCAAGTCCGCCTTCTTTTACCTGAAAATGGCTGAATTCAAGGCTGAAACTTGCCATTCCTTTTGTCGCGGAGCGAAGGTTTGTTGTAAATCCGAACATTTTTGCCATCGGTGCCTGGGCGTGGATAATCTCCTCGCTTGTCTTTGAATCCTGCCCCATGATAATTCCGCCGCGCTGAGTCATCTGGCTCATCGCCTCGCCCACAAATTCCTTAGGGCAAGAAATATCAACGTTCATAACAGGCTCAAGAAGCTCCGGTTTCGCCTGATTGCAGGCCTTGTCAAACGCCTGGGCCGCGCAAGCCTCAAAAGCAAAAGTCGAGGCGGTAAGCTCATCGTAATCAATTCCTGTAACGGTAACCGCAATATCCGCACAAGGATAGCCGTAGTTAATTCCAGAATCAAGACAAGATTTAAGCGCATTCTCAACAGCCTCAAAAATCTCCTCCGGAATTTCCTGTTTTCCGCGTACTGCGCATGAATAACTGTTTCCAGAACCAGTCTCGCGCGGCTCAACTTTAACTGTAATTCCAGCCTTGTTTTCTTTTCCGGCAAGAACTTTCTCAAATGTTTCAGAAAGTTCCGCGGTGGCAGTAACGGATTCACGGTAAGTAACCTGCGGATTTCCAACACGGCATTTTACACCAAAATCGTCCTTCATTCTTGTTACAAGAACATCAAGGTGAAGCTCGCCCATTCCGCTTATGATAAGCTGGCCTGTTTCCTCGTCTTCATGATATGAAAATGTAGGGTCTTCCTTTGAAAGAATTTCCAGAGTTTCGTTCATCTTGTCGCGTTCGCTCATGCTTTCCGGCTCAAGGGCAACAGAAATTACAGGCTGAGGGAACACAGGTTTTTCAAGAAGAACAGGAAATCCTTCGCTTCCGATAGAATCTCCTGTCTGCGCAAGTTTTAATCCCACAAAAACGGCAATATCACCGGCTTCCACTGAATTCAACGCCTCGCTTTTATCCGCGTGCATACGAAGAATTCTGTTCACGCGCTCACGCTTTTTCTTGTTGATATTTAAAATCTGAGTTCCGCTTGCAATTTTTCCAGAATACATGCGCACATACGCCAAAGACCCCATCTCTTTGTCATATTGAATTTTAAACACAAGCCCCAAAGCCGGTTTTGCAGCATCGCAAGGAACAGAAACCTCCTCTTCCTTGTCTTTTTTTACATGAATTCCTTTTGCCGCCGGAATATCAGTCGGACACGGCAAATAATCAATCACCGCGTCTATTAACGGCTGAACTCCCTGATTATGCCGGCTTGAGCCAAGAACAACCGGAACAACCGCCCGAGAAATAGTAGCCGTGCGCAGAGCATTTTTCAGCTGCTCAACAGAGATTTCTCCGCCTTCAAGATAAATTTCAGCAAGAGAATCGTCGGTAGAGGCAACCTGATCAATAAGTTTTTCGCGCCACTTTTTTGCGTCATCCATACGCTCCGGGGCAATGTCGCTTTCCACAACTTTTTCACCCTCATCGCCTTCAAAACGCAATTCCTTCATCCTTAAAAGATCAACAAGACCTTCAAAGTCCTGTCCCTGGCCAACCGGAATCTGCAGGGCGACACATTCAACGCCAAATTTGTTCTGGACATCTTCTATTGAACCAAAATAATCCGCGCCAATCCGGTCCATTTTGTTCATATAAATAATTCTAGGAACATTAAATGAATCCGCCTGCTTCCAGACTGTTTCTGTCTGCGGCTGAACTCCATCAACCGCGCAGATTACGGCAACCGCGCCGTCCAGAACACGCAGGGAACGTTCAACTTCCGCTGTAAAATCAACGTGTCCCGGAGTGTCAATGATATTTATCTGATATTTATTCCAATAAGTTGTTGTCGCGGCAGAACAGATTGTAATTCCACGTTCCTGCTCCTGCTGCATCCAGTCCATTGTTGCCTGACCATCATCAATTTCGCCAATTTTATGGATTTTTCCTGTATAGTACAAAATTCGTTCTGTTGTTGTAGTTTTTCCAGCATCAATGTGCGCCATGATTCCGATGTTGCGCATCTTTTTTAGGTCAGTCGGCATTTTTTTTATCCTTATAACAAAATAATATTAGAGCAAATGTCGAGTTTTTCTCAGAAGGAATAAATTGAATGGGCGGGAAGAAAAAGTAAGCGTCAACCGAGCCATTCGGTGCGATGGCAAGCAATTTTTGAAAAAAATTGCGCTGTCCGATACCTTGTTACGCTCCGCGTAAGATAGCTTTGCTATCTAGCGAATTGACGCGCTTTTTCTGGTAGCACATTCAATTTCTTTACTAAACCAATAAAACTCGAAATTCAACCTATTAAATCTTTTTTCAAGTATTTTAATAAAATACAAGAGTTCTAACAATCCCACCACGCCGCGGCAGTTTCATCCGCAAGCTGAACAAGAACAACCAGAGGATTCTGCAGAAAGTTTGAATAGTTCATCTTCTCTGTGTCTGTAACATCGCTGAATCCCATGTGGCGGCTTATTGCCTCCAGGACAGGTCGCTTTTTTACAAACGAAGGCATACATTCAAGCAAATCAAGGACGGACTCGTTTCCATGCCCTAAATTCCTTGAATCTTCCCTTGTTTTGTAAAATGATTTTTTTACCCAGTTTCCCATAAAATCCTTTGTGTTTCTGTATTCAGTCGTGTAGCTTCCGGCCTTGCAGAAATCGTGTGCAATGCAGGCAACAACAATATCTTCCGCAGAAACCTGAAATTTTCCGGTAAGTCCAAGCGGAGTGCTGTAGAAATTTTCAAGGACTGTGCGGGCAAAACGCAAAGCCTGAATGGTAACCATCAGAGAATGTACACAAAGTCCGCTTTCCCAGTTTCCGTGAAAACGTGTGCTTGCAGGCGACTTCCAGAAATCATGCTCATCCATCCACTTTTTTAAGTCGTCCTCCTCATCCGCATTTACAAGGACTTTATCAAGCATTTCGTAATACGTTTTTTTCACCGCGTCCAAATCGAATTTTCTGTCCGCTGAAACAGGATTATTCTTTTCAAAAATCAAAATCAGTTCATCAATCTTTGCAAATTCTTGCTCATTTTTCTGGTTGTTCATATTCAATTCCTTATTGATAAACACTATAATAAAAATATGGAAACTGCACAAATAAAAGCCGTGATTTTTGATATGGACGGAGTTCTTTTAGACACTGAGACAATCAGCTGGCATTCATGGGAACTTGCAGCCGAAGAATATGGGGTAAAAGACATTGCCGCCATAAACGCGCGCTGCATGGGCGCAAACAGGGCAGACACCTACGAGCTTCTTCGCGGTTTTTACGGAAAAGATTTCCCGAGCGAAAAATTCATCGACCGCGCCTCTGAACTTTCAAGCCAGATAATCCAACGCGACGGAATTCCTTTAATGCCGCACGCAAAAGAGGCTCTTGAATACCTTTCAGAAAAATATACGCTTGCACTTGCCTCCTCAACAAGAAAATCTGTTGTGCAGAAGCAGCTTTCAACCATTGGAATCATAGACTATTTTAAGACGCTTACAACCGGAGATATGGTTGAACATTCAAAGCCAAACCCGGAGATTTACCAGAAAGCGCTTGTGTCAATCAGCATAGACGCAGAAAATGCGGTTGCCATCGAGGACAGCCCGAACGGCGTGAACAGCGCGGCAAACGCAAAAATCCGGACAATAATGGTCCCGGACAAAATCCAGCCTGATGAAACATTAAAAAGAAGGTGCTGGAAAATTCTTTCCAGCCTTGCAGAGATTGAAAAAATCCTTTAGCGGCCAGATTTCAAGTTCTGTAAATCCGGCACTAGCGCAAAAAAACTGGAAAATCCGCCAGAATCTTTTATTTCTGCAGAAGTGTAAACGTACCCTTGATTTCTTTTTCCGTTCCAATCCACGAAGAATCCATGTCAGAAGGATTTTCCGGATTAAAGGCAACTCCAAAATCATCCTGCAGCGTAGGATATTTTCCCTGCATAAAGAATTTTTCCAAAAGCGAGATATAATACGCGCAAGTCTTATCGTCCGGGCGGACAGCCAAAAGTTTTTTGAACATATTAAGCGCGGAAGAATAATTTCCGCCCTCAAAAATCTTCATTGTCTGTTCCCAAATCTTTACATAAGTAACAAATTTTTCATCCGCATCAGATTTAAAGTCCAGAAGCTCATACAAGCGAATCGGCGTTTTTACGTTCACAACCTGAACACGGTCAAGACTCCGCACAATAAATTCATCGCCAATCAGTTTTCGGGTCGCCTCGCTCAGCAAAATTCCGCCGGTTGAATACTGCTTGTTCACGCCTTCCAGACGGCTGGCAAGATTTACGTTGTTACCCATCACCGTGTAGTTTTTCTTGTTGTCACTACCCATAAAACCTGCGACAATTTCTCCGGAGTTCAGACCGATACGTGTAAAAATCGAGCGTTTGTTTTTAACCATAATCTTAAACGCAGAATAAAGATTATCAGGAATTCCTTCCGGTTTTTGAGGCATCGCCGCAATCTTTACAATCTCCCGGTTTATAGCCGATTCCGCTTTTTTCATCTTTAAAGCCGCAGAACAGGCCCGCTCCGCATGGTCTTTCATCGGAACCGGAGCACCCACAAACGCGACAATCGCGTCACCTTCATATTTATCAACTGTTCCGTGTTCCGCAATGATGATTTCACTCATTCTTGTAAGATAATAATTCAAAAGAGCGACAAGCTGGTCGGCAGTCAGAAGCTCTGAAAATCCAGAAAACTTTTGAATATCAGTAAAAATCGCAGTCATATTGTAATTCTTTCCGCCAAGAACAAGCTTGGAAGGGTCTTTTATGATTTCCTGAACAACATCTTTTGAAAGACACTGGCTGAACGCATCCGTAATAAATTTTCTGTCTTTTTCAGATGAACGGAAACGCAAAAAAATCACAAGAACAAATGAAAGAACAGAAATCAGAAGCGGACTTGCAAGCGGCACATAAATCCTGCACAAATGCATAAGAAGAATCGGAACCGCCACAACAACAACCAAAAGCACGCAGCCAAGCAAAGCCTGAAGAACAACCTTACGCTTTGAATTAAAAGCAAACACAAAAAACGAAAGAACCGCCGAAACAAAAGCCGCCAGCGCCCAGTTTACAGGAGTAACAAATTCCTGCGTCATAATTGTATTGTAGACATTCGCGTGCGTTCCAACGTTCGGGTAGGAATTCTGGAACGGAGTTGAACCCAAATCGGTTGTTCCGCTACCGGTATTTCCGATTATGCAGAATTTTCCGGCAAAAAAATTGCCTATATCCTCATAATAAGAAAGAAAAACGCTCATATTATCAAAAAACTGTTCCGCCACAGAAGAAATTTCAGGGAATTCGTATACAGCATCCTCAAAATTCCTGCCGCTTACAAGATACGCAAGATTCTCAAAATATTTTTTCCGCAGTTCAAAATATTCAGCAAAAACCTCGTCTCCGACACCGCCCTGCAGAGCATTTCCGTCAGAATCAAAACCGTTCATGCAGCTTAAAATATAATTTTTATACTCAAGGATTTCCTGAGCCTCGCTCCAGACAGAATTTATCTCTAAAGCGAACGGTAATTTTTGCGCAGAATCATTTTTTTCAAAAAAATTCTGTAAATATTCAACATTACCTAAAATTGATTTTTCATACTGCCCTAAAAACCACGGAAGAGCAATCGAACAGTGCTTGAACGAAGTATTTTCATCATCCATAAGATCATCAGAAGTTCCGTCTGAATTCTGAACTGTTTTTGTTGCGGCAAAAGGCTTTTTCAGCCAATTTATAAGCATTGTGCCGTTTTTATCAACTGGAATTTTTATGGTCTTCAGATTTTTTTCATTTTCAGAAGAAGAAATCTGGCAGTTTTCAAGAACAACAAAATGACGTGTGATTTTTATCTTTTCAGGATTCAGAATCTTTAAAATCGGAGCAAACGAAAGTTGAGCCAGAACTCCGTCATCATACTTTACGACAAGAGGAATACGCCTGCGCACTCCGTCCGAGTCAATCGTAACGTTTGTAAAGCCCGCTCCCGCCGCGTGCGACATGAAAATATCCATTGCAGGCGAAAAGTCTGAATAAGTTTTTACGCATTTTTTCTTTGCAAGAAAATTGCCCTCATCCTCGGCGTTGTAAAGAAAACGTTTTTTTGCGTAGTCAAGCTCTTCTTCGCTGTAGCCAATCGCAAGATTCGCGGAATTTATTGTAAGCCACGTGTTTCCAAAAAACTGGATTGCCCTTGCAAAATAATCATCGTTATCAACAAAAAGATTCTTGACTTCCTGTGATTTTTCCTCAGGATTTTCAAGAATCTGCTCATAAAGTGAATAGTCAACGGATTTTTCCGACTTTGAAAGATATTCAATATCGAACAGCGCGGATTTTGCCCCGGCCTCGCGCATATAAAGCAGACAGTCGGCAATCTTATCACGCGACCATGGCCACGTTCCCATCATCTCGAGCGCGACATCATCAACGTCAACAAGAAGAATCTCTTCACGCTCTGCAGGCGCTTTCTTGAATCCAAGCAGAATATCGTAAAACTTATACTCAAACTTTTCAAAAACTCCTGCAAAAGTCAAGACAGAAACAAAAGCTGAAACCGACGCGACAACCACAAAACTCAAAAATTTCGCGCTTCTCGTTATTTTTTCAAAGGACATTTTCATATCTTATTCTTCTACTTTAACTGTTATAGTAACGCTCGCGCCTCTTTCCATCGGAAGATTTCTTTCCCGGACAAAAGTTTCTGAAAGAGTCTTTGTTTCTCCTTTTATTTTATGCTCACCAAACGCAATGTCTTTTGGCGAATTAATCGGTCTTCCATGGGTCAAGTCAGCGCCCTGGTTTGCCTTTACAAAAACAGTTCCGTGCGGTGCTTTTTCAAAGGAAGCAGAATTTTCCAAATCTCGGGATACATTCTCTGAATTTTTTCCGCGCCATACAGCAACAGAACCACGGAGAGTATTTACATCAGTTGAATCAAATTTATTGCGCACAGAAAATTCCGTTCCGCGAACCGAAGCGGTTGCAACAGGAGTTCTTACAGTAAAACCGATTTTTTTTGAGTCCGCCTTTTTTACATCAGAGGAAATTCCGCCGGCCTTTACAAAAACACGCACATTGTCTTTTTCAGCGCCTTCCGAAAGCTGCTCCACAGTCATCCGTGTCAATGGAGAAACATTTATGGTTGATTCCTTTGCCTTTATAACAACCGAACTTTTAAAGCCAGTCTGAATCATATCTCCGCTTTTCAGTGTGTCTCCGGCAGAAATCGCCTTCCATCCAGAATCCGCAAGAACCTCAGCTTTTCCAGAAACCGAAACAACCTGCGCAGAAAAATCAGCGGCAAACAAAAAAGAAGCAGAAGCAAAAGCCACCAGCGCAAAACCTACAATTTTTTTCATAATCTTCCTCCTATAAAACTAGAACGACAGGGCAGCCGTTAAAGAAAAGCAAGTTTTTCTAACCTCATCCAAGTTGTCTTTATCTATAAACTGGGAAGCGGCAAAACCTAACTGAAAATCACTTTTTACCTGCCAGCACACATCCGCCGAATACTGGAACCCAAAATATTCAATATCCGATTTCTCATCACCGGCGGTGGCATTAAAGACAGCATCCGAGCCAAGATTAAAAAGAAGCGCGTCAAACGGCTTGAACGAAGCGGAAACACCTGTCTTTATAATTCCAGAATACAAGAAATCCCTTGCAGAATATGTGGAAGTGTTTTTTGTAAAACCTTCAAAAGTAGAAAGTCCGCCCTGCTCACCGGAAGCATAAACCGCATTTACACCAAAACTGAATTTCTTCAGAAAATAGTCAATTCCTGCTTTAGAAAGATTAGAGATTTCTGTTTCGCCGTCGTAGTCAACAAAACCTACTGTAGAAGAAACATTATAAAAAAGAGTCTGGACAATCGGACCTTCCAGCGCAAGTGTCGCATACATCCTGTTATAGGAATCATCACCCAGACCGAAAGCGCCCAGGAATTCTAAAGAAACAGACTGACCGGCGAACAGGTATGGAAAACCGACAGAAAATTCAGCAAGCGCATACTTTTTGGCAAAATCATAGATTTTGTCATTATCAGCACTGAAACACAACTCCGTGTCCTCTTCTAAAGGAATTGTTCCATCCGAATAAAAAGTTTTTGGAGCTGTTGTAATAATCTCAACATTGTGTGCGTTCAAAAGCCCTGTATAAGAACCATAAGCCGAAATATTCAGCCAGTCGTTGTGGAACGAAAGCTTTAATCCGTCTGAATTCTGCGTAAGGATTGTTCCTGTAATATCAGAAAAATAAAACCTTCCTATGTTCATACCGATTTTAGAAAACCCGGCATCCTTAAAAAGAGAAACCTCCAAAAGATTCAAGTCAAGGACATTCGTAGTCTGCTCTGAGTCAAAATCAGACTCAAAGTCATAAATAACTTCTGTCGCAAAATAGTTTTCACCGCTCTTGTCAAACGGGGCACGGAACCACGTTGAAGCCGAATTTTTCTGGTCAAACTTATAATCTCCGCCGCCATGGCTTTTTAGGGAAGAATTGTTTGTTATAAGTCCGCCAAAATCAAACGCAAAAACATTAATAGAAAGAACAAACAAAACTGAAAACAAAAAGGACTTGCGGCCTGCCGGTAAAATTCTAATATTTTTTCTAGTCATTCTGATTTTCCTTTTTTTCAAATTCATTTAAAAGAGCCAAAAATTCGCTGCCGGAAACTTTCTGGGCAGAGTCCGCATACTGAGGCAAAATCCCAAGCGTCTTAAATTCCCTCAA
>CAVGBY010000054.1:0-1092 GCA_963627355.1 uncultured Prevotella sp.
GATAAACTCTCTCCGATGACCGTGAAAATCGGTCGGCGAGGCTTCTGGAAACGTTGTTCTTCGGAAGCCTCGTTTTTTTTTGTTGTGGAATTTTTCATATTTCTTCTATTTGACGTTAAAGTTTAATTTGTATATAATGTTTTATTATCAGTTTTAAAGCGGTGGCTTTTAAATTTTCATTTAATTGAGGTGGTAAGAATGAATACGATTTTTCCTTTAGAGCAGCTGATTGGTTTTAAGGATAATATTTATATGATTACAGTTGCGGCAAGCCGCCGTGCTTATCAGATGTCAAAAATCAATGACCCTGAGATTGATAGAAATGCCGGAAAGGCAGTTTCTTTGGCTGCCCGACAATTGTTCTGCAGCAAAGTAACTTACAGAATCGAAGACGCGGCAAATAGATAAAAAAAATGCGGATACCGGTTGTTGTCCTATTCGCGCCAACTGCATCAGGAAAGACTGCTTTAGCCATAAAACTTTTTGGAAAAAGCAGTCTCTCTTCTTTTAAAGGCAAGTCTGAGCTTATAAGCGCAGATTCTATGCAGGTTTACAAAGGTCTTGATGTTGGGACTGCAAAGCCTGATAAAATCGAAAAAAACGAATTAAAGCACCATCTTATAGATATTTTTACTCCGGAACATCAGTTTTCTGTCGCGGACTTTGTTTCCATGGCGGATTCCTGCTGCTCGGAAATTTTTTCGCGCGGAAAAATTCCATTGGTTGCCGGTGGAACTGGTTTTTACATACGGAATTTTATTCTTGGGCTTCCGGAAACTCCCGTTTCTGATGAAAAAATAAGAAGTCAGTTAAAAGAAAGAATCAAAAACGAGGGAAAAGAGGCTCTTTATGCGGAGTTGTGTTCCGTTGACCCTGAAAGCGCATTAAAAATCAATATTAACGACGAGTATAGAATTTGCCGTGCCCTGGAGGTTTTTTATTCAACAGGAAAACCAAGGTCGTCTTTTAAGATAAGGACAAAAGTGCGGGAAAATTATGATTTTAAGGTGATAATTCTTGAAACTCCACGTGAAAAATTGTACAGACGTATAAATTTTAGGGTTGAAAAAATGTTTGAAAATGGCCTGGAGC
>CAVGBY010000054.1:1102-12804 GCA_963627355.1 uncultured Prevotella sp.
GCAGGAAATCCGCACGCTTTATAAAAATGGATTTGGAAAAACTTCACCGGGAATGCAGGCAATCGGTTACCGTGAATGGTTTTCCGAGGATGGGTCATTGCGTTCTGACACAGAAAAGATTCTTCAGGAAATCCAGCGAGACAGCCGGAAATATGCAAAGAAACAGTATACTTTTATGGCAGATATTCCAGGGGCGGTTAAAATAGATGCTTCGGATGAGGAGAAGATGTTTTTTGAAGTGCAGGAAAAATTAAATCCAATTTTTAAAGAAATTCAGCCTTGAACTATTGACCTAAGCGGTTATTTGTAAGATAATAATTCTACTTTACTAGTAGAGGGGTGCCATCGTGCCTTGTGGAAAGAAACGAAAACGCCAGAAGATGGCGACACATAAGCGTAAGAAGATGCTTAGAAAAAATAGACATAAGGCAAAGTAGTTTACTTTGATATGTCTTGAGAGACCGGGTCAGAAGTTTTTGCCCCGGTCTTTTTTTTAAGTGAGAGGTTATTGTGTTGCTTTCATCAATTCATTCGCCAGACGACATAAAAAAATATTCACAAAAGCAGCTGCGGGAACTTGCTTCCGAAATCCGCAGGACAATTATTGAGGTTGTAGGAAAAAACGGCGGGCATTTGGCAAGCAATCTTGGTGTTGTTGAGCTTACAATTGCGCTTCACAGGGTTTTTGAAAGTCCAAAAGATGCTATTATTTGGGATGTCAGCCATCAGTGCTATGCGCATAAGCTTCTTACAGGGCGTTATAGACAGTTTTCAACACTAAGAACCGAAAATGGGCTTTCCGGTTTTACAAAAAAGGAAGAGTCTCCGCATGATTATTTTGACAACGGACATTCTTCAACTTCAATTTCTTCTGCGCTGGGGCTTCTTGTTGCGCGGAATATCCAGAATCAGGACGGTAAAGTAATTGCGGTTATCGGAGACGGCGCGCTTACCGGCGGAATGGCTTTTGAGGCTCTTTCAAATGCCGGTCAGCTTGGAAAGAATCTTATAGTTATCGTAAATGACAACCAGATGTCAATTGACCACAATACCGGGGCGATTTCCAGTTATCTTAGCCGGATTACGATGACTTCTCCGTACCAGTCTTTTAGGCACAGTTTTGACCGTTTTATACAGAAAATTCCGGGAATAAACAAAATCCTTACAAAATTTGTCTTCAGGTTCAAACGTGGATTGAAGGGGCTTTTGCTTTCAAACAATCTTTTTACAGATTTCGGGTTTGAGTATGTCGGTCCGCTTGACGGCCACAACGAAAAAGACCTTGAGACGATTTTTGCCCGCGTTAAAAATATGAAGCATCCTGTTGTTGTCCATGTAATCACAAAAAAGGGAAAAGGCTATAGCCCCGCGGAAGATCATCCTGAACGCTTTCATGGGGTCGGCCCTTTTGCAATAAGCGACGGAACTGTTGAAAAATTTGACACTCTTAGTTTTACAGAAAGTTTCAGCAATGCGCTGATGGAACTTGCCGCTAAAAGAAACGATATTGTCGCTATTACGGCGGCGATGTCTAAGGGAACCGGGCTTGCCGCTTTTGCGCGCCACTATCCGGAACGTTTTTTTGATGTTGGAATTGCGGAGGAACACGCGGTTACCTTTGCTGGAGGGCTTTCTAGGGGAGGATTGCTTCCGGTTGTATGCATTTATTCAACATTTATGCAGCGCGCGGTGGATCAGCTTATTCACGATATTGCCCTTCAGAATCTTAGGGCGGTCATTGTTCTTGATAGGGCAGGAGCTGTTCCGAATGACGGTGAAACTCATCAGGGGCTTTTTGATATTTCGCTTTTTAGGTCTGTTCCTAATATAAAAATCATGTCGCCTGCTACTGCGAAAGATTTGTCTGTCTGCCTGAACTATGCTTCTGAAACAGACAAGGCGGTTGTTATCCGCTATCCAAAAATGTCTTGTCCTACGGAAATTCCCGCTTTCAGTCAAAATATAGAAGAAGGAAGAGGGGTGCTTGTTTCTGCGATGGATTATGAGCCTTCTTTTGCGGTTCAGTTTGAGGATTCCGGTCTGGATTCTGTTAAGAAAATTCTTTTTGTAACAACAGGCGGAATGTATTCAGAAGTTATGACTGCCTCTCGCTCTCTTTCGTTTGACAATGTTCTTTGCGACATTTATTCTTTGCGTTTTATAAAACCTTTTGATGAAAAATATTTTCTGAATCTTGCAAAGAATTACAGTGGAATTGTTTTTGTTGAGGACGGAATGGAAACTGGCGGAGTCAGCGAGTATCTTACACGTCTTTGCTCAGAAAACGGAGTTGAAAAAATTGCTGTAAAAGCGTTCCCGGAGGAATTTTATCATCAGGGAACAAGAAATCAGGTTCTTGAGCAGGCCGGACTTTCGCCTGAATACCTTCGTAAGGCTGCGCTTGAGATTTTAAAAAATTAAGGGTATCTCTGAAAAACAGATAAAAATATGGAGCAGAAAATGGTTGAGCTAAGACTTCGGGACAGGACAATCAGTACAAAACTTCCTGCGTTTGTTATGGGAATTGTGAATGCCACAAAAGACTCCTTTTGGGAGGGAAGCCGTGGCGGTGCTGACGAGGCGTTGAAACTGATAGACGATGGCGCTGATATAATCGATGTGGGCGGTGAATCAACCAGACCGGGAAGCGAATATGTCGCAGAGGATGAGGAGATCCGCCGGGTTGTCCCGGTAATTGAAAAAATAAGAAAATTTTCAGATATTGCTATTTCTGTTGATACAAGAAAAAAGAATGTGATGAAGGCGGCATATGAGGCCGGAGCGGATATTCTGAACGATATTTCGGCTCTGGAGGACGATTTAGAAATGGCAAAGTTCTGCGCGGAAACAGAAATTCCTGTGGTTTTAATGCACAAAAGGGGAATTCCGTCTGAAATGCAGTCGAATACAGATTACAAGGACATTTTTAACGAGGTGAACAATTACCTTCTGGAACGTTGCGCATTTGCTGAAAAGGCGGGAATTAAACCTGAAAAAATTATTGTCGATCCGGGAATCGGTTTTGGAAAAAATCTTGAGGGAAATGTTGCCCTTATAAAGCATATTGGCGGGCTCTGCGGAAAAAAATACAAGATTCTTATGGCTCTTTCTAGAAAATCTTGCATTGGGCAGATAACCGGACGTGATGTTCCTGACCGTCTGGCTGGAACTTTGGCCGCGGACTTGATTTCTGTGATGTACGGAGCGGAACTTGTGCGCGTTCACGATGTAAAAGAAACTGTAGATACTTTGAAAATCTTGGAGTATATTAATAGATAGAAAATTCAGGGGATAAAAGTGAAATCAATCGACATTGACAACATTCTTGCAGTTTATAATTTTGTGCGTCCAGTTCTTGATATAGGTTTTATTACATTTGTTTTGTATAAGGCTTATCAGGTTATGGTAAAAACGAACAGTATTCAGATTTTAAAGGCGGCAGTGATTCTTTTGATTTCATATCTTATAGCTTTCCTTTTAAAACTTGATACTTTGCTGTGGATTTTTCAGACGGCCGCGCCTGTAATGATTATAGGTCTTGCGATTGTTTTTCAGCCCGAGGTCAGAAAACTTTTTCTGCGTCTTGGCCAGAACCAGTGGTTTGCGTTCGGACACCGCTCAAAGCATACTTACGTTGACTCGGTTCTTATTGCGGCGGAAATGCTTTCAAGGCAAAAACGCGGAATGCTCGCGGTTTTTTTGCGGCACACAAAACTTGATGACATAATTCAGTCCGGCACAAAACTTGACGCGGATCTTTCCTCAAGCCTTCTGGTTACGATTTTTGGAATGGATACGCCTTTGCACGACGGTGCGTGTATTATTCAAGGTGGAAAAGTTGTTGCCGCCGGATGTTTTTTGCCGCTTAGCGAGCAGTATGATATTAAAAAGACGTTCGGGACCAGACACAGGGCGGCGCTTGGTCTTTCGGAGGTTTCTGATGCGGTGGTTCTTGTTGTTTCAGAGGAGACAGGCGCGTTAAGCCTTGCCTACGATTCAAAGCTGCATTACGACCTTTCTGTAAAAGATTTGACGAAAATTCTGGAAAATCTTCTTGAAATCACACCGGACTCATTCAATATGGAGGACACAATCGATGAACATAAACAAGCTGATTGACAGGATTTCAAATAATTGGGCGGCAAAAGTTATATGTCTTATCCTTGCGTTTTTTCTTTATATTTATAACAGGACAACTTCGCTGCAGAAGAAAACTTTTACAGTTCCGCTTGCTGTGGAGGCAGAAGGTCTTGTGATGCCGGTCGCGAATCTTCCGAAATTTGTGAAAGTTCTGGTTACAACAACAAAGGAAAATATGGCTTTTATTCAGGAAAGCGATTTTCATGCAAAAGTTGACCTTGATAATTTTACTGACCCTGGGGAATATACAGTTCCGGTTTCTGTTTCTGTTTCTGAAAAACTTGAGCTTCTGGATACTTTTGAATGTCGTGTAAAAACTGAAACCGTGAATGTCCATCTGGATGAAAGAATATTGAAATATATTCCGGTTGAGGTTGCGACTTCCGGAACTCCGGCCTATGGATATAAAATATCGCAGTTTGATGTTTCACCTGCGACTGTGAAAGTTGTGGGACCTTCCCGGATTGTTGAAAAGACAAAACGGATTTATACACGGAAAGTTATCGTTGACGGAGCGGCGACTAGTTTTTCATTGGACACAAAACTTGACACCAGTTTTAACTCAAAGATAAAAATTCTTCCTGAAAGCGACTTTAAGATTACTGTAAAAATTGAGCCTCAGGAAGAAACAAGAAAATTTGAAAAGATTGTGCCTGGGATTTTAAATCTTGACCAGAAATTTGAAATTATAAGTGAACTTCCAAAGATTGATATTTCTGCGGCAGGTCCGGTTTTGACGCTGGACTCATTTTCTGCAGACTCTGGTGTTGTTTTTGCAAATCTGAAAGATATTTCAGAGGCTGGCGAATACGAAATTCCTTTGGAATTCAATCTTCCGGCTGGAATAAAACTTGAGTCAAAATCCGCGGAAACAATGATTTTAAAAATTTCAGAAAAACCTGCGGAAAATTCCGCGTCAGAAAGTGAAACAGATGCGGAAGCTGAAAAGACTGAAAATTCAAAAAATGACGGAAATTCAGTTTCAGAGGAAAGGACAGAAAAGAAGGCAGAATGATATACGGAATAGGAACTGACATTGTAAAGGTTGACCGCATGAAAAAATGGCTTCTGGACGGAAAAATGGTCCAACGCTTTTTTAATCCGGCCGAGATGAATTCGTGCACTTCGATGCAGGCTTCTGCTGAACATTATGCGGCGCGTTTTGCGGCAAAAGAGGCGTTTGGAAAAGCGATTGGAACTGGACTTGCGGAATTTAAGCTTCAGGATGTTTTTGTAAAAAATGATGAATTCGGGAAACCTGAACTGGTTCTTCAGAATGAAGCCGCTGAATTGCTAAAAAAAAAATGCGGAAACGCGAAAATTCATATATCATTAAGTCATGAAAAAGAATATGCGCTGGCGTATTTAATCATCGAAAAAATCTAGGAGCGGAAATCAGTGTCTGTCGTAAAAAAATCAACTTATGCCGGTGAAAAAAAGAAACCCGCGATTTCATACTGGTCAAAGGAAAAATGCGCCTGTCCTGTCTGCAAGAAAACTTTTGAAAAAGAAGTTATGCTAAGTGGAAACGGACGAATGATTGCAGGAAAACTTTCTGACGATTTGCACAGAACTTTTGAGCCTTCGGCAAAATTCGGGCGGATTTATCCTCTGATTTATGAAATCGGCGCCTGCCCAAATTGTTATACTGCATTGATTTGGAGCGACTTTAAAGAGCTGCGGGATAAAGCTTCTATAGATTTGCTTTTTGATTCACGGGAGGAACGCCGCGAAAAGTGCGAGACGATTTTTCCTCACTTTAATTTAAAAAAGGAGCGGAGTCTTTACGACGGCTGCGCGATGTATTATCTTGCGCTTCTGACGTACAGCAAAATTCCTGCGGACAGTCTTCCTACGATGAAAAGCGCGTTTCTTTCCTTGCGTATGGCCTGGCTTACACGGGAACTGGATATGGCTGTTCCCGGACACAATTTTAAATATATCTCTGATGTTATGTACCGGAAAGCCCTGTTTTTTTACCAGCAGGCGATTGTCTGCGAAACTTCACGCACTGAAAAAAGTTCAACTTTGAATAATTTTGGTCCCGATATGGATAAAAACTATGGCTGGGACGGTGTGATTTATCTTTGCGGACTTCTTGAATATAAATATGGCCAGCAGGAAGATCTGCAGCTTAGGCTGAAAAAACTTTCTGAGTCAAAAACTGCGATTGCAAGAATTTTCGGGCTTGGAAAATCTTCTAAAAATAAGCCTGGTCCGCTTCTTGAAAAAGCCAGAAATCTTTATGATTTGCTTACAAAAGAACTTAATGATGACGAATTTTAATTCAAGGGCTGCTTGTGCGTAATATTCTTCTTACAATTTCGTATGACGGAACCGATTTTTGTGGATGGCAGCGGCAGGATTCCACAGAGAAAAAAAATATTTTCCGCACGGTTCAAGGTGAAGTTGAAAATGCCCTTGAAAAACTCCATAAAATGCCGGTGACGCTCTATGGGTCGGGTAGAACTGACAGCGGAGTCCATGCTGTTGCCCAGAAAGCTAATTTTTTTTCACCGATTGATTCAATTCCTGTAGAAAAATATGTCTGCGCATTGAATACGTTTTTGCCGCAGGACATCCGTATTACTGCTTCCTGTGAAGTTCCGGAGAATTTTAACGCACGGCTAAGCGCGACCAGCCGGATTTACAGGTATTTTCTGACGCCAGGAAATATACTTGCGAACAACAACCGCTATTCATGGTTTGTGAACTATGAGCCGGATATTGAACGCCTTAACAGTTACTGCAAATGTCTTTCCGGCGAGATTGACTGCGCGTCTTTTGCCGCTAGCGGTGACAAAAGCCTTTCTACTTTCAGGTATTTAGAAGGCGCGCGTTTTTTTAGGCAGAAATCTTTTCCGGACGGCAAGGATATTGTTGTCTTTGAGATTGAAGCCAACGCGTTTTTATGGAAAATGGTGCGCACAATCACGGGAACGCTTATAAATCTTGATAAAACTGCTGCCCCTGAAGATTCATTCCGGAAAATTCTTGTGGCAAAAGACCGCTCAAAAGCCGGGGCGACTGCGCCTGCAAAAGGACTTTTTCTGTATGACATAAAATTTGACGGAATCCGCCGCCATGTTTAGGAATTACAAAAGAGAAACCGGATCAATGTCAAATTCAATATAGACTGTTGCCGGATGCGTGTAGTTGTATACTAAATTTGCTATGGCTTGCTGCATTGCCCTTATATCCATTCCGCGTAGAATCACCTGATACCGGAAATTCTGGCTGATTTTTAATATCGGGCATTCAGAAGGTCCGATTACATCTATATTTTTTCCGCAGAATTTCTTAAGGATTTCAACAGAATCGTTCGCGAATTTTTCCGCAAGAGTTTGTTTAGGGCTTCTGAACACAAGCCGCGCAAGTCTGCTGAAAGGCGGAAAGCCCAGAATTTTCCGGGTTTCAAGCTCGTAGTTGTAAAAAGCCTCTGTTTCTCCTGAGCAGGCATATTTTATCGGCTCTTTGTAGGGATTGTAGGTCTGGACAAAAACTTTTCCATCGGGAAAATATCTTCCTGCGCGTCCTGCAACCTGCGTAATCAGACTGAAAGTGCGCTCGCTTGCCCTAAAATCCGGCATATGAAGCCCTGTGTCGGCAAGGACAACTCCTACAAGCTGAAGATTTGGAAAATTAAGTCCTTTTGCAACCATCTGCGTTCCAAGCATTATGTCGTATTCACCGTTTCTGAATGAATCAAGTTTTTCCTGCAGCTCGCCTTTTTTTGTAAGGGCATCCGTGTCAACTCTTATGATTCTTGCATTTGGAAATTTTGTATGTGTTTCAGTTTCAATGTATTCAGTTCCAAATCCGCTGTAGCCTACATCAAGGCTTGAACATTCCGGGCATGAGCTTGGCGGTTGAATTGACCAGCCGCAATAATGGCATCTGAGCCTGTTTTCAGTTTTATGGTACGTCATGGGAACGGAGCAGTTTTTGCATTTTATCTCGTAGCCGCATGAGTTGCATCTGAAAAAATGCGTGAATCCGCGCCGGTTTAAAAATAGGATTGCCTGTTTTTTATTCCCGACAGTTTTTCTGATTTCATCCGCAAGCTCATCGCTTATACAGCCGGAATTTTCTGTCCTGGAAAGGTCGATTATGTGGATTTTAGGCATTGCGCCACCGGCAAGTCTTTTTGTGAGCGTGTGCCGTATCAGCCGCCCGGTTTTCATAAGCTGCCAGGCCTCAACGCTCGGAGTGGCGCTTCCCATAAGCAATGGAATACCCAACGCGCTGCAGCGGTGCATAGCCGCCTGTCTTGCATGGTAACGCGGGGTTTCCCCGGACTTATAGGAACCGTCATGCTCCTCGTCGATTATTATCATTCCCAAATCTGGAACCGGCGCAAAAACCGCGCTCCTTGCGCCGACAACAATACGTGCCTCTTTGTGCATTATTCTTCGCCATTCGCTTAGTTTCTGGCTCGGCGTAAGCCCCGAATGCAGGACAGCGGACGTGTTTCCAAATCTTGCGGTGACGGCTTTTACAACTTGAGGAGTCAGTCCGATTTCCGGAACTAGATAAATGACCCCTTTGCCATTGTTCAAGAACCATTCCGCGCACTGAAGGAATACCTCCGTTTTTCCGGTTCCTGTCGGGCCGTAAAGATAGTGGTATGAGACACTTCCTGTTTCTGCGGATTTCAGGACCGCGTTCACTGCGTTGATTTGCTCATCGCTTAACTGGTTTGCCGTTTTTGCGGTGATGTCGTCCTCAAAAGAAAAACCCGGACAACTTACCTCGCGTTTTGCGCGGGAAGGAATTATCGAGAAAACTGCCTCGCCGATTGAGCAGATATAATACCGGGAAATCCACGTGGCGAATTCGTAAATCTCCGGCGTGAACAACGGTTCCTTGTCTAGAATTCTTGTTACAGAACGGATTTTTTCAGCGGAAACCGGACAATTTTCAGGGATTTCATCACCTACAGAAACAATAAATCCTGTCATCTTTCTGTTTCCAAAGCGGACTTCGGCTCTTTTTCCCGTTTCAGGCATTTCTTCCGGAAGATTTTTTTCGTCGGCTTCCCAAGAGTATGTAAAAGTCTGGTTTAGCGGAAGATTCAGCACAATCTGTAGATATTTCATTTATTCTGAAAATCCTTTGCGTAGTCCGGAGAAAGTTCAATCAATTTTGACTTAAAGAATTTTAAATCTTCCCATGCCGGTTTTTTGAATTCAATATTACGCAAAAGCGCGCTTGGATGGTAGGTTATAATCAGAGGAATTTTATTGTATTCGTAGATGTTTCCGCGGAATCGGTTCAATGAAAAATCCCCCTCAATCTTCAATAGATTTCTTACGGCAATTTTTCCAAGGGCAAGAATCATTTTTGGCTTTAAAACCGCAATCTGAGCGTCAAGGAACGAGCGGCAGGATTCTGCCTCGTCTTTTTGGGGGTCGCGGTTGTACGGCGGCCGGCATTTTACTGTGTTTGCGATGTAGCAGTTTACAGAACGGTCAAGTTGAATCGCATTCAGCATTTTGTCTAAAAGTTTTCCGGCAGGACCAACAAACGGAAGCCCCTGTTTATCCTCTTCTTCTCCAGGTCCTTCTCCAATAACAAGCACGTCCGGATGCTCAACTCCTTGCCCCGGAACAATGCGGGTTCTTTTTTGGCTAAGGCGGCATTTTGAACATTCAAGGATTTTTTTGTTGACTGCTTCAATTGTCATTCCATGGAAAGAGTTGTTTTCTTCAGGCTGAATTTCTGGCGTTTCTTCCGGGCAGATATTTTCCGGCGAGCCATTATTTTCTTCCATGGCATTAGTTTTTGTGTCTTCGGCTTTTTCCACGCTGATTTTTTCGTCGTTTTTTTCGGGTTCTAGTTCCTTGTCATCCAAGAACTCAGGTTTTTCCATAAATTCCGGGGAAGTGTAGCCGTAAAAATTGTCGCTTGCCGTCTTTAAAAGGTTGAAAATTAGATTTTTTTCCTGAGCTTTCATAAATCCCCTGTATCTTATCACTTAACTTGTAAATCATTCAATAAATAAGTAGAATAAGAGCATTGGTTTTTCAAAGTTTAGTTCTGAAAAACTTATAAAAAATGTCTGGAATTTTCTAATGAAAAAAAATATTTTTGTTTTTTCAATTCTTTTTCTCTTTTCACTGTCAGTTTTTGCGCAGGTCAGTGCCAATCCTCAGGAAGAATTTTATTCAGATGCGGTAAACTGGTATCAGAAAGGCTATGTTGAACGGCTTCCCCAGTTAAAACCGTATCCTTTAAATATTGTAAAAAATATGCTTGAAACTGTTATTCAGACTGGAGAGCCGGTTGAGCAGGTCAGGGCTTCTGAATACTACAAGGAATTTTTTGGAAAATCCTGGCGTGTTTCAACTTCCGGCGGCTATTACGGAAAGATATATTCGCTTGAAAACACTGAAAATAAACATGCTGAACGTTTTAATGATTTTCATCAGGCGGCTGGCGATTTAAGTTTTTCTTCTGATATTTTGATTAGGGATTTTGTCGGAGTCAGTTTTTCTTCGGAGCTGCAGGGGCAGAGTTCTTTTATAAATTCTTCTGATGTTATTCCGCGGTATGTGTCAAATTCAGGATTGTCCGTTATTGAACCGTTTTGTTTTAATGCGGGCGACATTGATTTGCTTATGAATCTTTCAGGAAATGTTTCTGTGGGAAACAAGGAGTTGTACGGAACTTTTGGTTTTAATCCGGCCGGTTACGGGCTTTTTCCGCAGGATGATTTGATTCTTTCATCAAATTCAAGCCAGATTTTGAATGCCACGTTTAATTATGAAGGAAAATCTTTCCAGTATGCGCAGGTTTTCGGGCTGACTGGCGCTTCAAATAAATACAAAGGGAACGAAACGGATTTTTCTTTTGATAAATTTTTTGCCTTTCATTCTGTGAATGTTCCATTTTTTAGTGGAAAACTGAACATCGCATATTTTGAGGGCGCTGTTTTTGGCGGACATTTTAATCCTTCATTTTTAACGCCGGTTCCATGGGCAATCGTTTCTCTTGCGGACGGAAATTCTGAGACAGTTTTTGCCGGAACAAAAATTGAGGTAAAACCGATGCAGTGTCTGTCCTGGAACACTGAATTTTTGCTGAACGACCTGAAATTAAAGAATTTCATAAAATTAAAGTGGAACGATGCCGCAATCCGTACGGCGTTTAAGACTGGTTTTACGTACACTCCGCTTGATTCAATCGCAAGCCTGATTTCTGTTGACTACACGCTTGTAACGCCTTACACATTCACTGCCTACGACACAATTGACGAAAAATATAATTACCGCGACTATTCGAATTTCGGCGTGCCGGTTGGAACGGATTTGCTTCCGAATTCAGACCGAATTTCTATGACATTGAATTTTAAACCTACAAAAAATTTAAAAATCTCAACAATTTCAGCTTATTCCCGCCATGGAAATCAGTATGAGGATTGGGAGTACGAGGATATTTTAAAATTGGATGGAACTGCGTGCACAAACACAACTTTGTCGCAGAACACCCAGAATCTTGACTCCGCAAAAGACCAGACTGGATTTCTTATTCAGGATGACTTGATGTATACGATGCAGGCT
>CAVGBY010000055.1:0-12644 GCA_963627355.1 uncultured Prevotella sp.
GTCTTTCTATAGAAGTAAGCGATGTTCCCAGACTCGTCACATACGGCACAACATCAACCCTATACTCCGTCGCATCCGAAGTCAGGCCGTTGGTTGTTGTTGTTCCGGATTGTTCAATGTGTTCAACTGCCATTACAGAAAGCGGGATGTCGCTTGCGGCTACTGTAGAGATTTTTGAGCTGTCTATGCTAAGGCTCCACTGGGCTTTGTGGCCGCTCTGGTCAAAAGTTTCGTCCTTTATTTCAAAAGTCCAGCCGTCTGCTTCCATTGTTGCGGTCGGCACGTTCCATTCGTTGCTTGCTGTGTCGTAAACTGCGGCAAGAACGTAATCCCCGCTTTTGCCGGAAGTGCCGTAAAGTGAATCAGTCCTGTAGTTTGCAAAAGTAAAGGCAGACGCTGTCGACTTGAACTTAATCCATACAGAATCAAGGCGGACGTTATCGTAGGCTTCACCAGTAAATACTACTTTTCCGGAAACTTTAGGGTCGCCGTCGTAAACGCCGGTTGTGGCACCTGACTTATAGCCGCTTGCGTTTTTCCAGTCGGCTTCCAGTTCAATGTGTCCGTTGTCCAAAGAATTTCCGTACAAAGAGTTGTCATCTTTGCTGTTCCAGTAGAACAGATTGATTTTTGCGGTCGGTTTTTCGCCGTCCACAATGTTTTGTTTTAGTTTTACGTTCAAAATTGACCACTGGGAATCTTTTCCAGATTTTGTTTCTTCTGTTGAATCCCAGAAACTAAAGCTGTAAGTATTAATCTGCTTTTCATAGGTTGCAGAAGAATCCAACTTATCGTTCGTAATTTCAAACGCTGTCTTGTTTGCAGAAATCTCACCTGTTTCTACATCATCCGCGTCATTTTCTTTTGGAGAAGAAAGGTTATTCGCATCGTCCGAGCCTGCAATCTTGCTGAACATCCAGGTAAACGGCGCTGTGCCGCCTACAAATTCCGGAGTTACCTGAAGCTTGTTCTTGACTGTCCAGCCTTTTGTGTCAAGATTCCATACTTCCGTACCAGATGAATTTGTTGTTTCAGACCATACCGTTGTATCACCTTCCAGATATGTAAATACCTGCTCTTCGTTTGTTTCATAAGTGCCGTTTGAGTTCAAGTCTGTCGCAAGTTTTACGCGCGCAATGCGAGGAGCGTTGTTGCTTACGGCAGTAATTGCGTAACCGTGGTTAGAATTTCCCGCCTTGTCAAAAGCCACAACGTGAATTTCAATCGGTCCGTCAGGAATATTTGTTGAATCTATAGAAGCATCCCAAGTGTAATTTATTCCGCTCTTTGCATAAGATTCGCACATTCCGTCGCCGTCATCGTTTTTAACGGTGTTGTCAGACTTAAGGCTTTCGCCTGTATTGTCAATTACCATTCCGTAGACAAATTCGGCAATTACGTTGGTTGCCTCACATTCAGAATCGACGGTTACAGTTCCGTCTGAAGAAACTTTTGTGATTTTTCTGTAAGTTCCGCCTATTTTTACAAGACCGCCAACTCGTATATTACTGTTGTCTTTTAACGAATCAGACTGAATTGTATACAAATCATCTGTATTTCGTGTAACACTTGCCAAGTAAAGAACCGGCAGATTGTCGCTGTTTATATAAACTTTGCCATTCGTTGCGGTTGTCGCTGTAATATCAGTTCGGTTTTCCTTACCAGGATTTGTGCCACCATCAACTGTATACGCCTTCATAGGATTGTAAACGCGAACATCACCGCCACTAGAATTTGTTCGCTTAAAGTAGAAGATTACATTTTCGTATCCGCTGCCCGCTTCAGAAACTCGTCCTGCAAGTGTAAATAGACCGTTTGAATTCTGAACTTTGTTTTCAGAATCAAGGGCAACACTTCCGTAAGTTCCTTTATAGATTTTCACAGTTCCATATTTTGCGGTTTCATCCGCCGTTCGTACATCTGTAAATGCAGGAGCATCTTTATCAACGTTTACGCTGTAGTTCAGGTAATTTGTCTTTTGGCTTCCTTTAGACGCATTGTCGGTTACGTCAATCCGCACTTTCCAGTTGTCGCTTACATTGCCTAGCGGAATAATAAACGTAAGGTCCTTTAAATTTCCGCTTTCAGCAGTTTTGTTGAGTACATATTCAGAACCTGCTGTTATATTCGGCTCGGCGCTTGAACTGCCCGCGTCTGTTTCTATTGTAATAGCCGCAGTTGTGCTTCCTGTACATTCAATTGAACTTAAACCTGCGTTGCTGCTTACTTTGCCGACTAAATACCAGTTTTCACCGGAAACATATTCATCATCTGAATAGTCCACGATTTTTACAGGAGTCTTGTTTGTGCTTGCGTTATATTCGCCGTCAAACTGGTAAAGTTTTGCGCTTTCAAACGCAGGAATGTCATTATTTATAGAAATGTGAACCGTTTCTGCAAATGCGCCGACAAGATTTGCAGGGCTTGACCTTGAGCTTGTGTTGTCAACCGCAACCGCACGGACGTTCAGAGTCTTTTTGTTTGTTTCAGAGTACAAAAGTCCGCTCAATTTAGAAACGTTCAAAGAATAACTCCAGCTTGTAGAACCTTTTACTTTTATTCCCTTTAAATCTGTTGAGCCTAAAACAGGAACAACCTCAACAGCTTCATATGGACATCCTTCCATTACAGTTCCGTCGCTGTTAAGCCCGTTTTCAAACTTGCCGTCGCCGTCCATATCAAACTGAAGGTAAACTGCCTCAACACCTTCGTTGTCTTCTGCCGTTCCTGTAAAGCGGATTGTTCCGCCCATTACAACATAACTGAAAGCTTCGCTTCCGGAAGAATCCGTTACGTTGTGAACAGGGCTTGTTATGGTAACTTTTGGCTTGTCCGCGTTAGGATTATAGCGGATTGAATTAGAAGAATTGTAGCCCACGTTTCCTGCCGCATCCACAAGCTTAAACCATACAGGAAGAGAGTAAATTCCTGTGCCTGAGCCAGTTTCATATCCTGTGTAGCTGCTGCTCACGGTAATATCACTATTGGATTTTGTATAAATTTTGTTCAAAGTTTCTACAGTAAATTCCCATGTTACGGTAGAGCCTTCCATATCGATTTCAACCCACTTTTCGCCGAATGAAGCAGTTGTGTCAGAAGAATCTTTTATGTTTTCTATGTTTTCTTTAGTTATTCCCGAAACAGGAATTACATAATACATCTTTTCTATTCCGGAATTTCCCTTGGAATCGTCTGCAACCTGGCCTTTATACGTAATGTCGCCGGAAAGTTCCTCAGAAGAACTCGGTGATACCCTTGAAATTGTAGTCGGAGCGGTGTTGTCAACTACAACACCGTTTGAAATTGTGCTAGGCTTGTCGGCTTTGTCAGAAACAGAAAGCTGCAGCGTGTAAGAACCTGTCGCAAAATCTGTAAAATCAACCGCAGTTGCTTCAAAGAAATAGTAGCCGTCTGTGTCAGTTGTTCCAGAAGCATTTAGTTTTATAGTGCCATCGCCTGATTTTCGTTCTACAGTGTCAATCTTAACAACAACAGACAAATCATCCTGTGCAGTTACGGTATCATATGCCTTTATTCTGAACTGAACGTACTTGTAGTTTGCGCCGCCAAAAATTGTGTTCTGCTGAACGGCTTTCCAGTCTGTGTAAGTTGTATTGTCAGCAGAAGTTCTGTATTCAAATGTTTTTATAACCGGAGGATTTTCGTCAATGCTAAAACTTACCGCAGAACTTACAGTATCTTTTCCGCTATACTGAACTTTAGGGCAATTTAATCTATTTGTAACATCCTGTGCTGCGGTAGAACTTTCCAAATCTGAATCAGAAGAGATAAATGTTCCGCCTGCGCCATCGGTAACCTTAAAGTAAAGTTTATAGTCGCCGTCCAAAGAATCACCTGAACCTTTGTAAGTGTAGCTCCAGTTAGAAGCGTTCAAAGTTGCGGACGGCCAGTCTAAATCTTTTATGTCGGCCGCAGTCTGTTTTTTTGTCGCAACAAAAATCTGAATGGATTTTATGCCGTCGTCATCGGTGATTGTTCCGCTGATTGCTCCGCTTGAAAGAGTTGTTGTTCCCGCAGTAGAAATCGTGCTTAAATTAATTACAGGTCTGTCTGAATCCTGATTTACTTTTACAGTCAGAACAGCGCCGCTTGCCTCTGAAATTGTGTTTCCAGCCGCATCCGTCGCAACAACCAGGAATTGTGTTTCGCCGTCCGCAAGTTTTGTTGTGTCAATTCCGCTTACGCTGAACTCGCCCACAGATTTTGTTGTGTCAAACGTAACACCGCTTACATCCGCAAAAGAAGTTTTTCCGTTTTCTTTTACTTTTAACGCCCAGTTCCATCCTGCGTTATTTTCCGGCGGATACGAATCTGTAATTGTTCCCGAAATTGTAAGTTTCTTGTTTACTTCCGCATTTGCCGCTGGTGAACTGTATTTTACAACCGGAGCATCACGGTCCAGTATAAAGTCAGTTAAATCGCTGCTTGTGGAATTTCCGGCTTTGTCCGTAACTTTTATGTAAAAGTCGTAAACACCGGATTTATATTTTGTCGCGTCCGAAACATCAATGGCAAACACGCCTTCCGCAGCTTCACTAGAACCAAGGGATGTCTGCATTTTTGAATTTTCAAAGATTTCAACTTTGCCTATTCCACTTACATCATCTGTTACGGTGTATTTTATATAAACCTTGTCAGAATTTACATAGGCGTTGTTTTTAATTGCTGTAGCACCTGTATTTATTGTAGGGTCAACAACGTAAATTTCTTTTGCTCCTATTGTTGGCGCATTTTTATCAACATTTACAGAAATCGTTAAATCGGCGGATTCATTTCCGGCTTCATCAACTGCAACAAGAATTACAGTAGAACTACTTTCTGCTCCCACATCAATTGTTCCAGAAAAATTATTGTTTCCTGACGGCTGGATTGTAGAAATCAGAGTATCTTTGCTTCCCTGGTACAGTTTTATTTCAAAACCATTTTCTTCGGTAACAGGAATTTTTAAAATAGTGCCGTCTCCACCTTTTATAGAGAATGAAGTGCCTGTAAACCATACGTTGGCTGAATTATATAAATCGCCATCCGAGCCTGCAAGAACATACTTTTTTGAACCGCCCGCAGTTTCTCCGGTCAGATAAATATAATCACTTACAAATTTTGGAGCTTCAGTGTCAACTTTATATTTTATTTCAAGAGATTTTTCACGGCCGTATTTATCCTTTACAACATAAGTGCGACTAATATCCCCGGAATTGTTAGTCACATTTGCTTCCGTCCATCCTGTTTCAGCTGTGCATTCCGTAACTTTACAAACCTCTGTATCTGTTACAGTTCCGGAAGAATCTTTTGTCCTAAGGTAAACCGTTACAGTTCCGCTTGAATCCTGTACATTTCCAGAAATTGTAAACGTCTTTTTTGCAAAGCAGTTCGGTGAATAATTTACGCTGCCCAATTTTAATACAGAAATTTCAGGAACATCGTTGTCGTATGCAACTTTTATAGTTTTTCCATCTTCACCCGGGAAGTCTTGAGTTTTTCCATTAACGTCAGTTACAGTAAATTTAAGGCTATGAACTCCGTTACCCAACGTTGAAATATCCAGCTGCGTGCTGAACGTTGTGGAAGTTCCGTCTGTCAGCAAAGATTTTTCTTCACCGACATCTGCCTTGTATGTTACAGATTTTACTCCGTCATCGTCAGAAACGTTTATGTAAAGAATATTTGCACCCATTCCGAACAGATTTCTTGTTGTGGAAATTTCGCTTTTATCCAAAACGCTTGTGTCGCCGTTACCAAAACTTAATTCCGGCGTGTCAGTTTTCTGGCTTACATAAACCGCATAATTGCTCAAAGACTCGTTTCCTGCCCTGTCGCAAGAAACAACTCTGATTAAAATTCCTGTATTGTCGGTAAGTTTTGTAGTGTCAAGATTGAACTGGAATCTGTTTGCAGAATTCGTTACTCCGTCCGGAACAGAAAGAGCATTGTTCCCATCGCTTGTTTCGTCAGTTCCAAGGCTATGAAGAACGCTTCCATCCGCCACAATGTCACCGTTTTCCACCTTTGCGTTATACACTTCTATTCTGGAAGAAGAAACTTTGTCATCATCGTTGGAAGTTCCGTTTATTTTTATAGTTCCGTTTACAGCACCGTTTTTGTAAGTTTTTAATGCTTCCTGCACATCCGTATAAGAAGTGGAAGTTACAACCGGCGTTACCTGGGTAATATCAATTGTTGGAGCAGAAACGTCGTAAACAACAGAAACCCTGCAAGTTGTCTTTTGCTCTGCCTTGTCCGTTGCTATTATTTCAAAAGTCTTTGATTTCTCTAAATCTATTATGCTGAACGTTCCGTCTGTGGCGTTCAAAGTAACATTTTCATCCTGGCAGGTAACTCCGCTTATTGCCGCAGAAGTAACTTTTCCAGTGATTTTATATTTTTTATTCGCGTAATATGTTCCGCTTTCAGCAGTAAGCTCCTTTGAGTCTTCAGAATAAGTAACTTTTACATCGCTGAACACCGGGGCATCCCCTATAAATGTTACCGTTCGCCTTGATTTTTCACTTGTTGTGTCAGATACATTTCCGGCAGAATCCGTTGCCCTGAACAGAACCGTCACTTTACCATCTGTTGTCAAGTCCTTAAAATCAACGTTTGCATTAAAACTTTTCTGGTTTCCAACATTAACCCAAGTTTTTCCGTCATCAAGGGAATATTCTACAGATTCCAACGTATTTTCTTCCGTTACCGTACCAGAGAACGAATACAAAGTTGTTAAAGAAGTTCCAATATATGCGTCAGCTTTATAATCTTTAACTTCTACTTCCGGCGGCGTAAAATCCGACTTGAATGAAACTTCCGCCTCTGTTTCGCGGCCGAATCTGTCTTCTACGCTGTATTTAATTGTATAAGTCACACCGTCTTTTGTAGAAATTCCGCTCTTTTCTGTTTCTCCACTGTTCCTATAATCCGGAAGGTCAACGTATGTAATTGTTCCGTCATCTGCCTTTTTTACGCAGGTGATTGTTTCGCTCCATGAATAAACGCCGTCTGACTCCGTAATTGCGATTTCTTTTTTGTTGTCGCCTGTTCCACGCGTTATTTTGCTACCGCTCTTAAACTGCCCTGTAACAGTTCCGCTTGCCGTAAAACTTTCTTTCTGATATTCAACAGAATTAGACTTTGGATTTACAAATACAATCTGCGGCTCTGAATTGCTTATACAGATTACAAAAGAGTCGGTTTCATACGTTTTTTGTCTTGTTGAATCCGTTTTTGTGTCTGCCGCGATAATTTTAATGCTGTAAAAACCTTCGTCCAGTTTTGTAGAGTTTGCCTCAAGCGCAACTGAAGCCGAATATGTTGTTTTTCCGCCAAGCCCTGTTATTTCCTTAAGAACTTTATAGTCGCCCGCGTCCGAATATGCTTTGTACAAAACCGTAATTTTATCAAGTCCGTTATCGTCGCTTGCGCCAATTGAAATTTTATTGTTGCTCTTTGTGTCAAAAAGATTTGTGTCAGACTTTACGCCATCTTCTCCAGAAACAGTAATGTCGGCATTGTTCAGCGTAATCTGCGGATAATCCGTAAACTGATGGATTACAAGACTGTTTCCGTCCTCGTACTTATAAGAATAATCTTTAATGTTTCCGGCAATGTCATACGCCTGAATCTGGATTACTAAATCTTTTCCATTTGTTGTACCAGTTCCGTCCTTAAACTTCGTTGTATCAACTTCAAACTCAAAAGAAGAGAATTTTGTAATTTCTCCCTCGCAAATAATCTTGTCTTCGCTTAAAACTTTGTAAGAAGCGCTTTTTACAGAAGAATTGTCCGCAATTCCGCCCTGAACTTTAATCTTGTCGTTCACATAGCCTTTTCCAGCTGTTGCGGTAAATGTTTCAGAACCTATTTTAATTGTGACCGTGCTTTCGTAAGTTACAATTCCGCTTGTTGTTTTTGAAGAACTTAAAGAATTTATCGAATTTACAGAAATTTCAGGCGCTTCCTCATCGTAGAAAACATTTATATCTTTTGTGCCTTCGTTCTGAATTTCATCCGCCGCAAAAAGAGTTACCGTATAGCTGTTGTCACTTCTTCCTGCAAAATATTTTCCAGGAATCGTAATTGACCAGCCGTTTTCCGTGTTGCTTTTTGTCTTTTGTTTTAAGTCAGTATATTTTGTTCCGTTTATGCTCGGGTAAATCGACACATAACCTTCTTCATTTCCAGAATTGCTTACGGCTTTTCCGCTGATTACAAGGTCAACAGCATTTCCTGTGGAATCAGATTTTTTAAGGTAAACTGTCGAGCCGGAATTTGGAACATTATAAGTTATGTCAGAAAGTGTAGGCGGATTCGCGCCGGATTCAACTGCAAACCTGTAAATTTTTGTTCCGTTGTAGAATTCAAGTCCGTCCTGGTCGTGTCCTTCAAGTTCAATTCCGTATTTTGAACCGACAGTAACAGTCTTTTCGCTTAACTTTGCCCTTCCTATGTAGTTATCGCCGTTCTGAGACCATTCGCAGTCAAGCTCAATATTTTCCGCGCCGGATTTTTTGTTTCCGTCCTCGTCAACCGCAAAAATATAAAGTTTAAATACATCTTCATAATCACTCGGGAACGGAGTGCTGCTTAAGCCCACATTTGCCATTACAGTAATAGTTCCGGAATTCGAGATTGTCTTTCCCTGCCATTTTTCTTCAGAAGTCGCGTCAAAAGCGTCAAAACTAGAAACTTCATAAGTAGGATTGTTTTTAGGCATCAAAAAGAATGTTCCCAAAGGAGCCTGATATACAGAAGTTGCCGCACGGGAAGAATCATCCGAACTTTGAATGTCGTCTGTCTTTCGAGCATAGTCCTTGATTTTTTCAAGAATCGCAGCCTGTTCAGTCTGCGTTAACGTTGAAGTGCCGTTTAAAATCGGGTACAGAACCTGAGTTCCGCCCACAGATTTTAAAGTGCTGTAGAATTCGCTGTTGATGTAATATACGTCAGAAACATTTCCGCGCAAGTTTGAATTATCTGTTCCCGAACCTTTGTAAGGACGAGCAGAATCAGAGACAGTAATCTTAAATTTCCTGTATTTTTTTGCAATGTCGGCAGAAACAGATTCTCCGTAAATTGCCTTATAGAATTCATTTTCCTCTGACAAATCCGTTGTGCTTTCAGAATATTCACCGATCACAAGGTCAAGGTCATTCGACAGACCGTCTTTTATAATACGTGAAATATATTTGTCGTTATTCTCCGCATCAAAAACCGAAAAATACAGCTCGGAATCAGTGTAAGTTCCGTTAATAGAGTCGTCTACAATCGTACCCTTTAATCTTATTTCAGAACCAAAACCGCTCGCCTTTGCAAGCTCCTTTTTTACTATTGTCGTGCTAGGATTTGTTAAAATCACAAGCGGCGCTGTATTGTCTATTTTTACGTTGATATTAATTCCGTCCGCAGAAGTTCGCCCTGAGTTGTCAGTCGCAGTCACAGTAATTGTGTAATCACCGTCCGCAAGCGGATAATCCCCGTTCTCATCAGGCGTGTTCAGCTCAATTTTCCACGCTTTTTTAGTGTCGTCTGTAAACTGTGTCGTATATGTTCCAACGGTAACAACTTTAGCGCTGGCTTTTTTTTCAAGCAAATTCGAAGAAGAAGAATCCGTGCTTTTAGAAGTGGTAAGGGTAACCTCAACTTTTTTTAAGCCGGTTTCATCATCGCAGGCTCCGCTTACAACAAACGAATCCCGGATAACAACCCCGCTCTGAGGGTATTCAATGGAAACGGTAGGTTTTTCGGTGTCAACCGACTCCCCCAGGCCAACCTCGCAGGAAGCAACCAAAAATGCAAAAAGAGTAAATAATATAGATAATTTAAAGAAATTGTTTTTCATAACTACCCCCCCCCTCAACTTTTACCTATCCACGTTGAGAGAGACTTGTTAAATCGAAAAACTCCAATCCACTTATCGGCAAAAAAAACAAAACTTCTTTAAATTAAATACTTTTTTAACTCAGCTAAAAAACAACACTCCACCAGAAAAGACTCAAAACAGGGGCAGAAACATCGCCGCACAATGCCGCTTTCAGTCCAAAACCCTTCAAGCGTTATTTTACATAAATTTCTTAAAATGGCAATATTTTTATAAATTTTATTCCAGAGGGGGACAGAAAGTTCCTAAAAATCAATGTTTCAGCCATAAAAAATTGCATTTTCTTACAAATTATTCTAAAATATCCATAGTTCAACATTTTTTCTTTCTAAAATATCCACATACGGAGATTTTAGAAACTCTTACAAAATTGGCAAGGATTTATGTTAAGACGAAAGATTTATTCAAAATTACTTGAATGGAAAAATAACAGAAACAAAAAATGCCTTGTTGTTCAAGGTGCCCGGCAAATCGGAAAAACCTATGCGATTAGGGAATTTGCAAAAGACAACTACACCGAAATTCTTGAAATCAACTTTAAGGAAACGCCTTCCGCAAAAGAAATTTTTTCCGAAGATTTAACGGTTCAAAAAATGCTTCTTGCCATCCGTTTCCGTTATCCTGAAAAAAAATTACAGCCAGGAAACACACTTATTTTTTTTGATGAAATCCAGGAATGTCCCGAAGCAATAACTTCCCTAAAATTCTGGACTTTAGACAAACAGTTTGACGTAATCTCATCCGGCTCGTTACTGGGAATTGACTACAACCGGGCCTCCTCTTATCCGGTCGGATATGTTGAATATATAAAAATGTTCGGCCTTGACTTTGAAGAATTCCTTTGGGCATCAAACATAAATGAAGAAATGATAAAAATTCTTTATGAAAATTTTACAAATCGCCAGAAAGTTCCGGAATCAATCCATAATGTCATGATGACAAAACTTAGGGAATATGTTGCCATAGGCGGAATGCCGGAAGTTGTCCAGGCGTACATTGACTCAAACGACTTTAAGATTGCCGATAAAATCCAAAGGCAAATTCTTATGGGCTACCAATATGACATTGCCCACTATGCAAATGCAGAAGAAAAAGTAAAAGCCGAAAAATGCTACCTTTCGCTCGGGAAACAGCTTCTGGAAAAAGAAAATCCAAAATTTCAATACAAAGAAGTTGAGCATGGCGGAAAAGCGCAAAAATTTTTTTCAAGCATAGAATGGCTTCTTCGCGCAGATATTATAAACCTCTGCAACTCTGTAACTGCCCCGCACTACGACCTTACCGATTATTCAAAAGACAACATATTCAGGGCTTACACAACGGACTTATCTCTCCTTGTTGCAATGAAAGATTTTGGACTAAAGCAGCACATCATAGAAAACACACTTGTCTCAAACACAAAAGGCGGACTTTACGAGTGTCTTATGGCAGATATTCTTACAAAAAAAAGACTGAAGATGTTTTTTTACAAGAATGACACAACAAAAAAGGAAATAGATTTTATAACACAAAAAAATGGCGTTGTAATTCCAATCGAAGTAAAAAGCGCGAACTCCAAGGCAACTTCCCTAAAATGGCTAATGGAAACAGACAAGAAAATTCCGGTTGCCTATAAATTTATTGACGGAAACGTAGGTGCAGGCGAAAACAACATAATAACAATGCCACTGTATATGGCAATATTTTTATAAATTTTATTCCAGAGGGGGGGGGTAAAAATCTCGCCAACTACCAGCCGATTCTGATTCCTGCGTATGCGCCAAAGCCAGAGCCTTTAAAACTTTTTTCAAGATTCGCGCCTTGTGCGGAAACACCAAAATCAAACTCAAGGACGCGGCAGTTCAGCATAAATCCTGCCTGATGAATAAAAATTTCGCTCATGTACGCCGTGGAAAGATTTACGCCTAAAATATTGAACAAAGACGCTTCAAAAGAGCCTTCGTATTCAATGTATCCTTTTGCCTCGTCTGTCCACGGATATTTTACGCCAAAACCAAGCAACGCCCCAAACTTTACGCACTTTCCAAACGGCCGCCACGCAATTTCTGCCCCGGTTCTAAACGGTCTTGAAATCCAGTATTTTTCCTTGCTGTAAGTTTTTTCACCGGAATCAAAGTGCAGGTTGTCATCATCATTTTTAATCATATCAAAAAGGTCATCCGCACCATAACGCATCTCCAAAGTTGAAGAAACCGCATTTCCCATGCTTCCAGGTACAATCGGCAGACGCATATATGCTCTTCCCATAAGAGTTTCAAAAATCTGATGCTCAACTGAACCAGAAAGGTCAAAACCCATAGTAAAATCCATATTGTTCAGATTGAGTAAATCAGAATATTCGTTTTCAAAAAACGACTCCAGCGGCATACACGAATTTATTTTGTACGTGGCAACAACCTCCGCTTGTATAGCGCCATTGCTGCTGTTCAAAAAATGAGAATCAAATTTAGAAGTTTCCACGTGAACAAGCGGAAAAAACACAGCCGGACCAAAATTAACACGAAAATTCTTTATAAAAAAAGTGACATCTGTCTTTGTATAAGCAAAAACGTTCGCATCAACATTTCCGTCAACAGAAATTGTTTCATTCAAATCGTTGCCGTAACCTAAAAATTCAAAAACTTCCCTTGAAACAAGTCCATTACCGGAACTTTCAATGCCGGAAGTCAAACCAACCGACACCCCATTCTTTAAATTAAGATTCATAAAAAAATCAGAAGAAAAAATAAAGTCAAAGCTCAAGCCTTTAGGG
>CAVGBY010000056.1:0-12619 GCA_963627355.1 uncultured Prevotella sp.
AGCGCATCCGGCGGGGTAAATCCTCCGGTACGCTTGTCTGAATTTCAATGTCGAAGATTCTATCTGAATCTTTTACATAGACATCCATTCTGACCCCGTGCGCGCTGTAGTACGGGCGGATTTCCTTCTGCAGTTCAGGGTACTCGATTTTTTCGACCTTTATGCCTAAAAGACGCTCGATAACGCCCTTGCATAAATCCGGGTCCTGCATCACTCGGCAGAACATAAAGTCGTCGGTGAACCGCAGTTCCTCGACCGGCTTGATTCTGTAAATTTTGTTTTCTGTTTTTTCCATATACTTAGTTAACGCAAAAAAAACGCAAAAACGGAAATGAATCACAAAAAAAATTGAAAATTTTTGAAAAAGTTGTAATAACCCTAAAACGAAATTATTTCATCGTAGACTTGGATTGCAAAAACGTCTGTCATTCCGGAGATAAATTCTACAACGCATTTTGTGTAAGAGCCGATGTCGTTCAGATTAAAGACTTGGATTGTGTTCAGACGCAGGATTTTTTTTCGGTCCATTTCGTTTTTCCATGTTACAGGGCGGTAGTTTGTGTATTTTATAAGCCATTCAACAAAAGTTTTTCCTAGAACAGGATAATATTTTAGCGCCTGTGCCATTCTTCCGTTTTTTGCATAATCGTAGTAACGCATTAAAGTCCTAAAAATTGTCTGCAGGCAGTTGTCCGCATAATATGAAAATTCCTTTAGCCGCCAATGGTTGTAGATATGCGCAAAATTGAATTTTTTTATTTCAAGTATAAAGTTAAAATACTCATCGCTAAAGCAAAGTCCTTTTTCCGGGCTGCTCTGTTGGCAAAGGTCAACAATAAGGTCGTTTATCAGAACTGTTGTGTTCACGGCTTTTCCGCTGCGGAACGCATGGTTTCCCTTTGAATTCAGTGTTGTTGCGACAATCTCGCGCATATGCCGGTATGCGGCCATATCAAGAATGTGGTATTGCCTTGCGTCCTCAATGTCACGTCCAAGATATGCGATTTTATCCGCAATTTTTACAACGCAGCCTTCCCATGTGAACGGCTGAATCAAACCGGGGCGTTTTATTGAATACAAATCAATTGCGTCCTCCCGCGGTTTTATTCCCTGCTGGTCAATTTCTCCGCAGTGGCATATAAGCCCATCCCGCACAGCATAAGTAAGGTTCAGTGGCTGTGCAATTCCGTCCGGATCAGGTAAAGTTTCTATAAAATCAGCAAAAAACAGCGAATTTCGCTCATGCCAGAATTTTTTTGGAGCATCCTTGCCCTCTTTTTGTTCCATCAGCGAATTAAGGCAATCCTCTCCGTGATGACCAAAAGGAGCGTGTCCAATGTCGTGTCCCAGCGCAATCGCGTTGGAAAGCTGTTCATTCAGCCCAAGATATTTGCAGATTGTGACTGCGACGCTTGCGACATGCATAACGTGTTCCATTCTTGTACAAACGTGGTCGTTGTGCGGCGTGTAAAAAAGTTGAGTCTTGTGTTTTAGCCTGCGGTATGCCTGGCAGTGGAGCAGCCGCGTGTAGTCGCGTTCAAAATCCGACCGGATGTCGTTTCTGTCATAAATTGGAATTTCCCGCTTTGTGGCCTCTGCCCATTTTGGACTGTTCTCATCACATTTTACAGATTCAAAACCGTTTTTCATATTTTGATTATATTGGTAGCCCCCAAAAATTGCAATTTAAGATTTTCTCCGGATTTTTCGCCACGGTCAGTCTTATATGCCCTAGAAGGGCGTCTGCCCTACGCCTCAGCCCTGCGGTCTTCGTCTACCCCTCTGAACGGAGGTCGGCTTCGCCGCCCGGTTTTTTAATGGTATTTGCTGTGTTAATATCAGTCTTTTCACTTGAACAGATTCCGTTCTGTTTCCTTTAAAACAAAAAGCCCCTGATGAAAAAGGAGAGAAAATCACCAGGGGCGGGAGTATGTTCTTTTATTATTCGCTTTACACTAAAACAACCACCCGACGCACAAAAGGTTACAGATTTTTTCCGCAATCAATAAAAAAAAAGCCGACAATCATCGCTCATGGTGGCTTTATCCGCAGATACGGAAACTAATTTTCGCCGCGGAAGAGTCGGAAGAATCTGCAAACTCTATGGCTTTCCATACGAATCTCCATAAAACCTTTATGCTTGACAAATTCTCTTATTCTGTTAGACTTAATATTAATGACAAAAAGTAGAAAAATGTCATTTTGAAAAAATTGATGAGGTATTTATGTCTAAGAAATTTGCATTTTTATTTCCTGGTCAAGGTGCTCAGGAACCTGGAATGTTAAAGGATATTTGCGAGGCTTTTCCGGAGGCACGCAAGGTTGTTGATGAAGTTTCAAAAATAACTGGTGTAGATATGCCGCACCTCATGTGGGAATCAGAAAAAGAAGTTCTTAGCCGTTCAGATAACAGCCAGCTTGCGATTACAACTGCGTCTTTGGCAACGATGAAAGTTCTTGAAACAAAGGGAATTGTTCCTTCTGCTTCCATGGGATTTTCTCTTGGTGAATTTCCTGCTTTGTACGCTGCCGGTGTTTTTTCTTTTGAGGATGTAGTTAAAGTGGTTCAGAAACGCGGTCAGATTATGCAGAAAGTCTGTGATGAAATTGCCGCGGAAAATGCAGGTCACGCTCCTGGAATGACAGCCGTAATCGGTCTTTCGCCGGAAAAGGTTGAAGAAATTGCTTCTGGAATTAAAGATGCTTATGCCGCAAACTTGAACAGTTCTGTTCAGACTGTAGTTTCCGGAACTTTTGATGCTTTGACAGAAGTTGAGGCAAAGGCAAAGGAAGCCGGTGCCCGCCGAGCGCTTCGTCTTGCTGTTGCAGGTCCGTTTCATTCTCCTCTTATGCAGAAGGCCGCTGACGAATTTGAAAAAGCGATTGCCGATGTAACGTTCAATGACCCGAAAATCGACTTGTTCAGCAATGTTACTGGTAAAAAAGTAACAAGCGGAGCAGAAATTAAAAAGAATGCGGTTCTTCATCTTACAAATCCTGTCCGCTGGACTTCTGAGGAGTCGGTTCTTGCCTCTGTTTTGACAGACGACTGGCAGATTCTTGAGGTTGGTCCTGGAAAAGTTCTTGCAGGTCTTTGGGCAAAAACTGAATTCGGTGAAAAATATAAGGTTTCTTCTATTAATACTGTTGAATCTATAAACGAACTTTAATTTGAGGTTTAAATGTTAAAAGGAAAAAAAGCGCTTGTTACTGGTTCTAGCCGTGGAATTGGCCGCAAAATTGTGGAAACTTTTTTGGCTAACGGCGCGGAGGTTTGGGGTTTGTGCTCAAAGCCTTCTGCTGCAAAAACTGAGCTTGAATCGTTTGCAAAAGAAAACGGAACTGTTTTTCACGAAATCTGCGCAAATGTAGGTGATGCGGCAGTTCTTTCAGAAGTTGTAAAGGCTGCTCTTGCCGAGGCTGGAAATTTTGATGTTCTTGTGAACAACGCAGGAATCACCCGCGACGGACTTTCTTTCAGGATGAAGATGGAAGACTGGCAGAACGTTTTGAACGTAAATCTTACAGGGACTTTTGTTGTTACCCAGATTGTTTCCAATGCAATGTTGCGCGCGCGTGCTGGTTCAATTATCAATATGAGCTCGATTGTTGGAATTCATGGTCAGGGCGGACAGGTAAATTACGCTGCCTCTAAAGGCGGTCTGATTGCGTACAGCAAATCTCTTGCAAAAGAAGTTGGCGCGCGCGGAATCCGTGTAAACTGTATTGCCCCTGGTTTTATTGAAACTGATATGACTGCGGTTTTGAACGAGGACTTGAAAAAATCTATGATAGATTCAGTTCCGCTTAAGCGTTCCGGAAAACCCGAGGACATAGCGAATGCCGCCCTGTTCCTTGCAAGCGACTTGTCAACCTATATTACAGGTCAGGTTCTCGGTATAGACGGAGGGATGGGCTGTTAAAAAAGGAATGCAAACAGGGATGTTTGCGTTCTTGCTGGAATTTGTGTAGCAGGCGTTACGGGCGGCGGAGACGCGAACGTTGTTGCCCGCCCTTAAAAATAAAAAAAATATAAAAAGGAATAAAAAATGGAAAAAAGACGTGTTGTTGTTACTGGATTGGGTGCGATTACTCCGCTTGGAAATTCTGTTTCTGAATTTTGGAGCGGAATCAAGGCTGGAAAGAGCGGAATTGCTCCAATCACAAGGTTTGATGCATCAATAAATAAAGTTCACTATGCGGCGGAAGTAAAAAACTTTGACGTTGCTGATTATATGGATCCAAAAGAAGCAAGAAAAATGGCTCGTTTTTCGCAGTTTGCGGTTGCGGCTGCAAAACAGGCTTTGGAAGATTCAAAATTGATTGGAAATGCTGAAGTTCTTGATGAAACTGGTTGTATTCTTGGTGTAGGAATCGGCGGGTTTGAAGTAACTGAGGCTTCTGCAAAGGGATATTTTAATTCCGGATGCACGAAAACTGCTCCGATGACAATTCCTGAGCTTATTCCGAACGAGGCCGGCGGAAATATTGCAATGCAGTTTGGTTGCCACGGTCCGGTTCAGGCTGTTTCTACTGCCTGCTCTTCTGGAACTGATGCGATGGGTGTTGCTTTTGATATGGTTCGTTCTGGCCGGCTGGACGTTTGTCTTACTGGCGGCGCTGAATCTACAATTAACGGTTATGCGATTGTTTCATTTGAAGTTTTGCACGCTCTTTCTACAGGTTTTGATGATGATCCGACTAAGGCAAGCCGTCCTTTTGACAAGAAAAGAAACGGATTCGTGATGGGCGAGGGCGCGGGTGTTCTTGTTTTTGAAGAGTATGAGCACGCAAAGGCTCGTGGCGCTAAGATTTATGCTGAAGTTGCAGGTTATGGTTCTTCTTGTGATGGTTACCATCTTACTTCGCCAAATCCTGATGGAATTTGCGGTTCAAAGTGTATGACACGTGCCTTAAAGGATGCGGGAATGAATCCTTCTGAAATTCAGTATTACAATGCGCACGGAACTTCTACACATATCAATGACCCTTCTGAAACAAATATGATTAAAATTGCTTTTGGCGAAGAAAATGCGCGCAAACTTAAGATTTCTTCTACAAAATCAATGCACGGACACTGTCTTGGAGCAACTGGCGCAATTGAGGCAATTGCTTGTATTGAGGCAATTAATAACAGTTTTGTTCCTCCTACAATCAATCTTGAAGAGCAGGATGTTGAAGGCGGATGCGACCTTGACTATGTTCCAAACAAAGGAATTGAAATGAATGTTGACGCGGCGATGAGCGCTACATTCGGTTTTGGCGGACACAACGGCGCAATCATCTTGAAGAAGGTAAAATAATATGGCGTTGACTACTGATATAAAATCTTTGCTGCCGCACCGTGAGCCGTTTTTGTTTGTTGACGCTATTGTCAGTGCGGATGAGAAGGGCGCGGTGTGCGAGCATACTTTTACTGAAAATGAGTTTTTCTTTAAAGGACATTTTCCTGAATATCCTGTAGTTCCGGGAGTTATTCTTTGCGAGACTATGGCCCAGGCAGGCGGAGCGGCTCTGCGTTATCAGGGAATAGTTCCGGGAAACAGCCTATTCTTTTTTGCGACTTTGGACAAGGTAAAGTTCAGAAATCAGGTTCGCCCGGGCGACAAGGCTCGTATGGAAATTACATATTTGCGTACAAGTCCAAAAATGATAAAGCAGGCCGGGAAACTCTACGTAGGCGACACCCTCTGCTGCGAAGCCGAGTGGATGTGCTTAGTTGGATCGGCACAATAGTGCCGTCCAACGGAGTAAGATAATTTCCTTGCACAACCCGACAGCTTGCTGTCGGATGTGCTTAGTAGGCGCAGCAAACTAGCGGGCGTTGCGGGCGGCGTTTGAGCCCGCACGGTGGGTAGGGCGCAACGAAGTGCGACCGTAGGGCGGTTGTCCGCCCTTTTTTATTTAACTTTCCAGATTTTTTAGGTCGTATGGTGTTTCCTGGTAGACGTAGTAGTTTATCCAGTTGCTGAAAAATAGATGCGCGGTGCTTCGCCATGTTGAGGCCGGGAAGGTTGTGCAGTCGTTGTCTTTAAAGTAGTGGCACGGCAGTTCAATTGGAAGGTTTTTGTTTTTATCGCGCCAGTATTCGTTTGCCAGTGTGTTTGTGTCGTATTCAAGGTGGCCGGTCATAAATATCTCGCGGTCGTTGTTTGATTTTATCAGGGTTACGCCGGCTTCCTCTGATTTTGCAAGAATTGTAAGTTCCGGATGCGTCAGAATGTCGTTTTCGCTTATTGTTGTGTGGCGGCTCTGGGGAATCGGGAAATTGTCATCTAGTCCGCGCAGAAGTGAGTCGTTCATTGTGGTGCGATAGTTCTGGAAAATGCCAAAAAGTTTTTTGTCCAGCGGAATTTTTGGTATGCCGTGAAGGTGGTAAAGACCCGCGAATGCGCCCCAGCACAGGTATAGTGTTGAAAATACGTGTTTTTTTGCGTAATCCATTATTTTGCAGAGTTCATTCCAGTAGTCAACTTGCTCAAAAGGAATCTGCTCGACCGGCGCGCCGGTTATAATCATTCCGTCGTATTTGTTTTTAAAGATTTCGCTTGAGGGAATGTAGTATTTTTCAAGGTATTCTTTGCCGGTGTGCTTGTATTTGTGGTTTTCCATTCTGATGAGGGAAATTTCTATCTGAAGAGGCGTGTTTCCCAAAAGGCGCAGAAGCTGTACCTCGGTAACTTCGCGTGTTGGCATAAGATTTACGATTGCGACTTTTAGCGGGCGGATTTCCTGGGTTTCTGCGCGCTGCTCGGTCATTACGAATATATTTTCTTGCTCCAGCGTGTTTACGGCTGGTAAATCAGCATTAATTTTAATTGGCATAATTAAAGAATAGCAAAAAAAATAGTGATTTGCTATACTTTTAAGCATGGCTGAAAGTGATAACAGAAAGGCGGCGTTGAAAAAATTAAGGCTTTTGTCTTATAGCTCAAGGTTGAATATAAATTCCTTTAGAAAAAAAATTGAAGATGCTTTTTATTGCCCGATTCTTCCGAATCATGTTGAGCGGCAGGAGCATAATTATGGCGGCGTGAACTGCGATGTGCTTTCGCCGGAACTTTATTCTTCTAAAAGAGTTCTGTTTTATATTCACGGCGGCTCATTTGTTGGCGGCTCCAGGGCGAGTTACAGAAGTTTTTGTTCAATTTTGGCAAACCGGACTTTTAGCCGTGTTGTTGTGCCGGAATATCGTCTTGCTCCGACTTATGCTTTTCCTTCTGCCATAGAAGATATTCAGTCGGTTTTTCGCGCTTTGTTTACGGAGGAGCAGATTGCGCGCTCGCTGGATTCTTCTGTTGATGAGAACGGAAAACGGCAGGATGCCTTGCCTGAATTTATAATTGTAGCGGATGGTGCAGGTTCTTCAATCGCGATGGCGTTGCTTTTGAATTTGCGCGAACGCTACAGGAATTGCATCAAAAAAGTTGTGCTTCTTTCTCCGTGGTTAAACTTGAGTCCGAATTCTCCGTTATTTTTGCAGAAAAAAGCGCAGGACGAAGTTATTTCAAAAGATGTGATTAAGCAAAGCGCGGATGTTTACACTTATGCTTCAAACCTTGAAAATCCGCTGGTTTCACCGTTGCTTGCTTCCCCTGAACAGTTTGTTGGATTTCCTTCAACTTATATTCAGGTTGGCGAAAAAGAAATTCTTGCTGACGATGCAAAAAAACTTGATTCAATTTTAAAAGGTTGCGGTGTTGATTCGTCTGTGGAGGTTTTTCCGGACATGATGCATTTGTTCCAGCTTGCGGAAGGTTATCTTGAGGCGAGCCACGATGCGCTTTCTAAGATTGCTGATCAGGTTACGGGAGCTTCTGAAAATTCGGAACGTCAGACTTATGAAAACAAGCCAAGACTTGAACAGAGCTTAAAGGCGGAATCATGATAGAGTTACTTTCTCCTGCTGGAAATGTTGAAAAACTTTACTATGCGTATGCGTATGGTGCTGATGCGGCTTATATCGGGCTAAAAAGATTTTCGCTCCGTGTAAAGGCTGATAATTTTTACGAGGATGAATACAAGAAAGTTATTGCGTTAAAGGAACAGTTTCCCGGTCGAAGGCTGCATTGCGCGCTGAATATTTCGTTCCACAACCGCGATATTGATAATTTTTTGCAGAACATTGATTATTTTAAGGCGTACCCGATTGACGCGTTCATTGTGCAGGATATTGGGATTGTTCCGATTCTTCAGAAATATTTTCCGGATGTTGAGCTGCACGTAAGTACCCAGGCCAGCTGCGTTAACCGCGAGGCTGTAAAAATGTATAAGTCGATGGGATTTAAGCGCGTTGTTCTTGGCCGCGAGGTAACTTTAAAGGAAATTCGTGAAATAAAGGATGCAGTTCCGGATATGGAGCTTGAGGCGTTTGCCCACGGTGCGATGTGTATTGCGTATGCCGGCCGTTGCCTTATGAGCGCGTATCTTACGGCAAGAAGCGCGCAGGCTGGTGCTTGCAGCCATACCTGCAGATGGAATTTTAAGCTTTTGTCAGAGGCGGACAAGTCAAAACAGCTTGCGGAGGCTGGATTCCTTTCGCTGGAAGAAGAAAAACGCCCGGGCGAGTATTTTCCGGTTTTTGAAGGCGATGATTTTACGGCGATTCTTTCTAGCAAAGATTTGCGAATGGTTGAGCATCTTGATGATATGAAAAAAGCCGGTGTTGATTCAATCAAAATTGAAGGTCGGATGAAAAGCGTTTATTATGTCGCGCTTGTGACCCGTGCCTACAGAAAAGCCTTGGATGCGCTTGAAGGAAAAATTTCTTCGGAAGAGGCAAAACCGTTTATTGATGAGCTTGAAAATGTGAGCCATCGCGAAAGCGGAACCGGTTTTTACTATAATCCTGCGGACGCAAATAAAACTGTAAGCGGAGCAACCGACAGCCGTTATATTCTTGCGGCGGAAATTGGCGGGGAACTTTCTGCGGATGAGGCGGATAAAATTTTTGTAGCGGGAAAAGATTTTAAAGCCCAGAAACAAAAAGAACTTGATGAAATGCACCCCAAGGCGCGCGAGGCTCGGCTAAAAGACTACGAAATTCACCCGGAAAAGAATCCTGCGGTTGTTGAGAAAAAAGATGGATGGCATATTTACAAAATGCTTCCATTAAATATGATAAAAACTGGCGAAAAAATTGAATTTGTCGCGCCGGACATTGTCGCAAAAAAAGCCGAAATCAACGAATGGTGCTTGGTTGACCCGGATTCTGGAACTTTGCGAAGTTGGGTTTGCGACGGACACAATTGCGTTCTTTACACAAAAATTCCGCTTCAGGCCGGGGCTCTAATCAGAATAGAGGATCCGGACTACGTTCCGGGAAAAATCCGTGACACAGGAAGATAAAATTTGAAAAAAATATTTCATTCTGTCTTATTTTTTGCAGTTTTCTTTATTTTTTCGGCTTTTTCTTATGCGGAGATTGTTAGTTTTTTTACGCCGCAAAAAAAATGGGGTGTTACAACAGGTTTAAGCCTTGAAAACGGAGCGGATTTTGCTCCGTTGACTTCTGCGGTTGACCTTTCTGTTGATTTGAATATGCGTGAAATATGCGCGAACGCTGGAATTTTTGTTCAGCCTAGTCAGGTTGATTTTTCCACGGAAACTGTTTACTGGCCGACTTTTTTTAATTGTTTTAACGCTGGAGTTGGTTCAGTTTTGCATTTTGTCCATTGCAACGATATTTTTGTTGAATTTGACTATCTGAGCGGTGTGTATCTTTCTTATCATACGCCAAAAAAGTTCGACTGCATGCTGAATTTTCTTTACCACGAAAAAAACTCGCGAATTTTTGCTATTAAAGATGATGTTCCATGGTTAAAAAACAGGTCTATTGCCTTTAAAACTGAATTTAATTTCCGCCCGATTTCGCAGTTAAACTTGAATTTGACAATTTCTTCTTATTCGATGTACCGTTATATGCTTTGGTTTGCGCCGGATTTTTCTTTTTCTGCGGATTATAAATTTTTTGATATGTTTGCTGTTGGCGGACAAGTTGAAATTCAATATATCGACATGTTCACGTTGAGTTCAAATTTGAACAGCATTGATTTAAGAATTTATGGAAGGATTGAATTTTGATGAATTTGCTGAAAAAAGTTTTTTTTAAGATTTTGCCTCCGTTTTTTCTGGTGACTTTTGATTTTCTTTTTTGTGCCTGCCAATATTATTCTTACGGTCTGGACGAATTTTTGTACCGAGACAATTCAATCAGAAACCGCTCCTCTAAATTAAAGGTGCTGGATGAAAAACTGGAAGATTCTGTTTTCGGTTCTTACGATATTCTTGTGATTACAGATGTTCATTTTGGCGGGGAAGGAATCGGGCATAACGGGGAGCGACGTGACGATGATTTTTTTGAATGGATTTCTGAAAATTTCAAGAAACCCGGAAAGGAAATGCCGAAATTCTGCGTTTGTCTTGGTGATGTTGCGGAACACGGTCTGGAGTCAGAATTCAGGGATTATAAGAAATTTTCAGAAAGACTGGAAACGGAATTTGGAATAAAAACCTACAATATTATTGGAAACCACGACTTGTACAACGCGGGCTGGAAACAGTACCAAAAATACAGTTTTCCATACTGCTCGTTCTATAAATTCAGGACAAAGAGTCTTACTTATTATTTTTTGGATTCTGCGAGCGGTTCGTTGGGCGATGAGCAGCTTACGGCGTTTAAACGTGATATGGAATACAACGAAAGTGGACGTAAAAAACTTGTGTTTATGCATGTTCCGGCGTATGCTGGCGGACTTTTTTATTTTGTGATGCAGAATTCGGTTGAGCGGAACAAATTTATTTCTTATTGCGCGGATAATGACGTTCTGGCTCTTATTGACGGACATACGCACAAGGAAATTACAAGCAATCTTGGATTTATGGAATATAATCTGCCGGGCTATCTTGAAAAACGGGCGTGGACAATAATTTCTGTGGACGAGAATTCTAAAAAGGTTTTGTCAAAATGCTATTATTTGGACGACTGAGTTTCATCCCATTCAACAGGAACGGTCTTTTTTTCGTGGTTCGGAATTCTAAGATAGGTCAGGCAGTCCGCACGGTGAATCATTACTCCATTTGACATTGAAACGTAACCTACAATCGGCTTAGGGTAAACTGGCTTGCAGCATTGCGCGAAGTTGTAGATAAAATTGGACGAGCCGGCAACTTTTACCTTTGTGATGTTTTTTGGGATTTCTGCAGGTCCGGCTCCCTTCTTGTGGCCTCTTCTTTTTTCATCTTGAATCGCATGGCTTTGCGCCTCGTGTTCGGCTTTTGCTGTTTCCTGTTTTTCAAGAGCGATTTTATCAACAAAATTCGGGTCGTTTGCGACAAGCCACGCATGAATTTTTTGCCGTGCCTTTGAGGTTTTTGCAAATTTCAGCTGGTTTTCTGTCGGATGTGCCTGCGGATTTGTTAAAATTTCAATTATCTGCGTGTTTTTTAACTTCTGTGTAATCGGAATAATTTTTCCGTCCGCTTTTGCGCCGATAATTTTTTCTCCGACTCCAGAATGGATTGCGTAGGCAAAATCAAGCGCGGTTGAACCTTCCGGAAGATGCTTCACATCGCCATTCGGGGTAAAAACATAAATTTCATCCCCGAGCAAATCGCTTTTTAGGCTTGAAAAGAAATTTTCGTTTGTAACTTGTTTTTCGCGCAGTTCCTGGAGCTGGTTAAAAATCGTAAGCTGGCTTGAGTCAACCAAATCGTGGCTTTTTCCTTTTTTGTAAAGCCAATGCGAGGCAACTCCGCGTTCTGCGATGTCGTGCATTTTTTGTGTACGGATTTGGATTTCCAGGGGGCGGTCCTCGCACATAACTGTTGTGTGCAGCGACTGGTAGCCGTTTGATTTTGGCATTGCGATATAATCTTTGAACCGGCCTTCCAGCGGTTTCCATAGGCTGTGGACAATTCCCACGAGCGTGTAACATTCCTGTTTTTTCTGGCAGATGATTCTTAGCGCAAGCAAATCGTAAAGTTCGCCCGGCTCTTTGTTTCTTTTCCGCATTTTCTGGTAGATTGAATAAAAATGCTTTGCCCGGCTTGTTATTGTAACTTTTATTCCGAGTTTTTCTGCCTCAGCCTGAATCTTTTTTACAGCATTGTCCAGATATTCGGCGCGTTCATCTTGTTTTAAGTTGATTACAGATTTTATCTGCTGAAATGCGTCTGGATTTGTGTATTTTAGGCTTAAGTCTTCAAATTCGTTTTTTGCGGTTGACATACCAAGGCGGTCTGCCAGCGGCGCCCAGATATCAAGGGCTTCTGCGGCAATCTGTCGCTGTTTTGTTTTTTCAACGTTCTTTATGTTGCGGATCCGGTCCAGGCGGTCGGCGATTTTTACGAAAATAACGCGCACATCATCAACCATTGCAAAAAGCATTTTTCTGATTGCGTCTGCCTGCTGAAGCGTTTTGGATTTTATCTGGACGTTTGTGATTCGGCTTATTCCGTCGATAATTGTCGCGACATCTTTTCCAAAATTCTGTTCAATTTCTTCGTGTGTCGCTCCCAAAGTTGGTGTGCTATGGAGAATTCCTGCCGCAATGCAGTCAGCGTCAAATTCATCCTGCGCAAGAATGAACGCAATCCGCATTGGATGAAGGTAGTAAGG
>CAVGBY010000057.1:0-9355 GCA_963627355.1 uncultured Prevotella sp.
CGAAACCTTGAAAATATTCGAGATTTTTCACTTTTTACAAAGTTTATAAAATTATGTGCAGGAAGAATTGGCCAACTTGTAAATATAACCTCACTGGCAAATGACTGTGGAATATCCGCAACAACAGCAAACCGATGGCTTAGCTTACTAGAAACAAGTTTTATCATCCATAAACTAAAACCTGACTTTAGAAATTTTTCAAAACGACTTACAAAAGCTCCAAAAATCTATTTCACTGATACAGGACTCGCTTGCTATTTACTAGGAATAAAAAATCACAAGCAAATTTTTAATCATTACTTACGAGGAAACCTTTTTGAAAATATGATAATAAATCAATTCATCTATAATGAATACAATAAAGGAAACGAACCAGACTTTTCTTACTGGCGCGATAAAACAGGATTAGAAATTGATTTATTAAGAACTTCATTTTCAGAAGATGGGAAAGAATTGATTAATGCGTACGAAATAAAATCCGGACAAACCACAAATCTTGATTATTTTTCTAATATGGAAAAATGGTCTACCCTTCCTGGAAATACAAATAACACAAAAACTGTTATATATGGCGGTGATCAAAATTTCAACACAAAATATGGAAATATAGTTTCGTGGAATAATGCATTCTAAACAAAAACAGCACGAAACAGAACTTTTGTCCTATTCCGTGCTGTTTATTTTTTGCATTACGCAAATGTTTTTTAGAATGTTACACCGTAGTCAGCAGGATTTTTGTCGCTTACAAGAATTGGCTGGCTCGCAGAGCCACCAGCAAATGAAGTAACTTTTCCGCCGCTTACAGTCGCAGAGTTTCCGTCGTACCAGTTGTAAACTGTAGTTCCATCACTGAACAAATCGCTTACGTCAACGCTTGTTCCGCTGATTCCGATTGCAACCTTGCTTTCGCCGGCAGCACCGCTGTAAGTTCGCTTTGTAGCCGAACCAGTTCCGGCACCGACCGCAGGATTAAACTTGCGGAATGTTCCGACTTTTCCCCAGTGTTTTGCAAGATCACCTTCTGCGGCTGACCAGTTGAAGTCACCACGGGTCATCATATCAGTATCACCGCAGCTGGTGTATGCCAAAGGTCTGTTCGTTTCATCACCGTAGTAAATCTGAACTCCGCCCGGCAAAAGTGTAAGCATTGTTCCAACAGCTTTCTGGTCGCTTGCACGGCAAAGACGTGTATCGTGGCTAGAAACATAAGTAAGAACATTGTTGCGGTTTCCGTTTCCGTCAGAATCGCTGTTATTGTTAATGCTAAGGTAACTTGACCATGTAGATGAACTTGGATAGTTAGAAGAAGTTCCGCTTCCAGCAGCACCATTAAAACTAAAGTTTATCATGCTGTCAAACTTACCGGTTGTGTAGTAATCTCCACTACCAGCTGTTGAAGTCCAACCGAAACATTCACCTGTCATCCAGAAACTTTCATCCCAGTCGGCAGCACCAGTGTCAACACCGTTATAAGTTTTGTCCTTAGCAGAGTCGTTTCTCCATGCTTCAAGAGCAGCAGTACAAGCAACCTTTAACTGACCCCATCGATACGGTTCAACGTGTTTTGCAGTATCACAGCGGAATCCGTCAATACCAAGTTCACGAACCCATGCAGAAAGCCATACAACCTGATAGTCAGCAGGAGCGATTCCCTTGTCTGCGCGGTAGTCGCCTGAATATCCGTTCCAGTCAGCATTTGCTACAGAAGGATTGTAATATTTTGACTTATAGTCGCTGCTGTCAACTTTGTTCCATTTTGTGTTAAGAACAGGCGCCATTCCAACGCTGCTTGTAAGCTCAGTCTTAACATCCGGCAATCCACCGCAACTTCCACCATATTCAGAACCGGTTGCGTAACCGAACGAACGAATCCAAGGCCCAAACCATGTTGAATCCCAATAAGAGTTATCCCATTTTACAGTATCGTTTGCTTCCCATAATCCATTAGTTTTCTCAAGCCAACCATCTGTATGTTCAGTATAACCATACTTGAACGTAATCATATCCTGGGTATTGTTATAACCAACGTGGTTCATAACAACGTCCATAATTACACGGATTCCCTTTGAGTGGCAGGCATTTACAAATGTTCTGAGCTCCTCTACCGTACCCATGTTCTGATCCATACTTGTCCAGTCAAGAGTGTAATATCCGTGGAACGCATAGTGCGGGAATGCACCGTTCTTTCCGCCTACCCAGCCGTGAGCCTGCTCATAAGGCGCTGTAATCCAGATTGCGTTTACACCAAGCTTATCAAAGTAGTCAAGTTTCTGTGTCAGACCTGCAATGTCTCCGCCGTGGAACGTTGCAACATTTTCATCACCGCTTAGACCATTTTTTCTATAATAAGAATGGTCATTTGATTCATCACCATTATAGAAACGGTCTGTAAGAACAAAGTATGCGTTCACGTTATCCCAAGTGAATGTGTCAACTTTAGAAGGGTCAATATATTTGCTTGTGTAATTTGCAGTTGATGTAGTTGTTTTCACTCCGTTTGTAACAGAAGCAGAAACTGTAATTTCCACACCGTCAGTTGTAATTCCCAAAGCCTCAAGAGATTTTGTGAATGTTCCGGCACTTGTTCCCATGTCAAATTCTTTACCGTTGATTGTAACCTTTGCAGAAGTAATTGTGTCGTTTCCGTCTGTGAATGTTACAGAAATTGAACCTGAAGTTCTTATTGTGCTTCCGCTTGCAGGGCTGAATGTTACAGTTGGTGCTACAGGGGCAGGTTTTGTTGTAGGGTCAGAATCGTAGAATGCCTTTTCAGAACCGCAAAGCCCCAGTGCATCGTACCAGAATGTAGCAGATTTTCCAGAAGAAATATTTCCGCTGTTGCTGTTCAAGATGAATGTAAATTCCTTTCCGGCGGTATAGCAACTAGAGTCAAGTTCAAAAACATACCAACCATCATCACATTTCAAGCCGGCCGCAGCTTTCATTGTTGGCTGCGAGTCCCACGTGTAGCCCATAAGTTTTGTGGTTTCAAGACCGCTTGCCTGCCATACCCAGATTGAAGGAGCAGAAGTAGCAGAAACATAAATGTTTACACCAGCCACAGGAACATCAGGATCTACAACTGAGACAACAACTTTACCATCCGTGCTGACCGGAGAAGGATTTGTGCTTGAGCAAGAAGAGCCGTCATACCAGAACGTGCCGGCGTTTCCTGTGATTTCAGGGTCGCTCCAGTTAAGTTTGAATTTTATAACCTTTCCTGTTGCATAACTTGTGTAGTCAACCATGTACCAGCCACTAGGAGAAGACATATAATCTGTTGTGGCGGCAGTCATAAGTGTCGCCGCAGAACTAGTTTCCCATGTACCCCCAGCCGCTGCTGACAAAGCCGCACCACCATCTTCCCATGCCCAGATTTTTGGAGCAGAACTTGCCTTTACAAAAATAATTGTTCTGTCGCTAAAATCAATTTCGCCAGTTGTGTAACTAACATTAACTGTAGTTTCCTTACCAGAAACAACTATAATATCTTTAGAAGCAACCTGTGTTCCGCTTGCGTCATAGACAAGAACCTTCCATTCGCCAGGATATGCCTTTATTGATGTTTCACCGTTTTTAGAAATTGTAATTTTTTCAGAGGCAACGTCTGTAACCTGAACTGAATATCCGTTTGCATTTTCTGCGTTTACAGTTACAGTTCCATAATTCAAAAGGTAAGAACCTGTAGCCATGCTGTTTTTATAGTCTTCCGCAATTTTAGAAGCATTTACCAGACTTGCGTGAATATCAGTAGGAATCATACCCTTGAGCGAAGCTTTTTCTGAATCTCCATAGTTTCCAATGTTTTCGCCAAGAGCCAAAAGTTCGCTGTAGATATTTGCCAGGGCAGTTGTATCCCAGGTAACATCCGCACTATTTTTACCGGAAGAAATGTCAACAAGACCTTTTAAAACCGCCCCGTCAACATTTGACTTTACAGTTATAATCCTGTTTTTACCAACAGGAATAGCATTGATTGTAAAAGTACATTTACCGTCGCTGATCGGAACGTTTTCCTGAACAATGTCGCTCATTCCGTAACCGCTGACCGTTACAGTCGCAGTTGTCAGAGAACTGTAATCCAACCGACGAACGCCGTTTGTAAATTCTTCAGAAGAGTCATCTTTGTTTATGATTACATAGCCGTATTTTTCAGAACTATATGAATCAGAATCATTTTCTTCTATTAAGTTGTTACACCCGGTAAGCACAGCAAGAGCAAGCGAAACGGCCGCAAAAAGTATTTTTATTTTCTTCATTATTTTAAACTCCAAAAATACAAAAAAACACGAGGGGGGGGGCAGTCTAATAAATTCAGTATAACCTTACTTTTTAGACAGCCCGCTCCCTACACTTTCAATTAAAACTGTACTGTACCACCAGCAGAACCTGTTGTGTCTTTTGCGTTTACAGTAACAGTACATTTTACAGATGTCTTTGATGCAGTTTTGCTGTTCAATGTATTTGTTACAACAACGTAATATTCACCGGCATCAGCAGTTGCGGCATTTGATATTGTGTAACTACTAGTTGTTGAACCAAGTTTTGAAGAACCCTTGTACCACTGGTAAGAAAGAACTCCGTTGTCAGTTTTAGTTGCTGTAACAGTAAGTGTTAAAGCACCGCCTTCATCAACAGATTCAGCTGAACTCAAATCCTTAGAAATTGTAGGAGTTACAGGATCGTCTGCTGCCCTTTCAGATACCGTACAAGAACCGCCGTTGTCCGCTGTTTTAGATTCTCCTGTATATGCAGAAGTTGCAGTAACTTTACACTTGTATTTATCGGCTGCCGTAGGTTTGTATGTGTCAGAAGTTGCACCAGAAACTGGTGTGTCACTACCACTGGTTGGATCTGTTGTGTACCACTGGTATGTAACAGAACTTGTCTTTACATTTACTTTTGCAGTAACTTTTAACTCGTCGCCTACATACGCAGTTTCTGAAAGACCGCTGATAGTGATTGATATTGCATTTTCACCGATTACAACTCTGCTTGAGACAGTGTCCGTGGAAGTTTCTCTGCCTTTTGTCGCACTTACTTTTACATAGTAACTACCGAATTCTGTAGGTGTGTATGTTGATTTTGTTTCTCCACTGATTGCACCATCATCATCATACCACTGGTAATTCATTGACGCACCGCTTACACAAGTTGCAGTAACAGACAATTCCTTGATTTCAGCGGCAGTATCATAAGAAGCGCGCTGCGGCTGAACTGTAATCTCAGGAGCAGCAAGTTCGCCTTCTGCATACACGTAAACTTTTGCAATATTTGATTTTACAAATTTAGTTGTGTCAGCACTATTTGAAACAACAACGTAGTATTCACCCGCCTCTGTAGGTGTATAAGAAGAGCCTGTTGCATTAGGAATCTCAGTACTTCCGTTATACCACTGGTAAGAACAAGTACCGACAGAAACAGTTGCATCAACAGACAATGTGTCAAATGTTGTTGTGCCAGTTGGATAATTTTTGCCTTTAGGCTGTGCTGTGATTACTGGAGTTGCGTATACGGTTGTGCCTGAAGCAGTCATTTTTAAGGTTAGGGTAATTTTTTTACTTACAGAACTGTTGTCTTTTTTACTAACTATGAAGTCGACACTGTATGTACCAGCCTCACTTGGCAAACCAACAAGAGAATACTTATGAACACCACGAGTTTCATATGTTTGTACATGAGAAATTCCAATACCGTAAATCTCACCATTATCAACATAGTCACCTTCCAAAGGAACATTTAAACTGGAAAAGTAATTCTTACTTGTAATATAGAAGTTTACGCTAGCAGCGTTTGTCGCAGCCTCAAATTCCGATTTTGGAGCACCCGAACCCGAACACAGGGTTACGTCAAATTCCGGGCTTCCACTGCTGGAATCCGATTCACAAGACAAGAACATCAGCGACAACGCTGAAAATAAAGACAGCATCAAAAGGACTGCTTTTTTCATTTTTTCCTCCAAACTTTTTCTTATAAAAGTATGATTATAGAAATCCGGCTTTTCCCTCACCAGATTTTATACAGATTGGACAAACACTTTTTGTGATTAACGTCCACAAAACTCCACAATCAAGTTTAAGGCGTATTTGCCATAAGTCAAATAAAGATTTGTTATTTTTCCGCATATGCAAATTTCGGGTTTTATCAGGCCGAAACCCGAGTTTTATTGATTTTTCAAAGAAATTGAATGTGCGTCAGGAAAAGCCAAAATTAACGGAAATGTGGAAATTTAGTCTTTCAAAATTAACGGAAATGTGGTATTTTTAGATTATAAATTTAACGGAAATGGGGATTACGTGGTTTTTAAACGGAAAATATACAAAAAACTTGTTGAATGGAAAAACAAATCCAATGGAAAATCCGCTCTTCTTATAGAAGGCGCAAGGCGAATCGGAAAATCAACAATTGTAGAGGAATTCGCCAGAAACGAGTATGAATCCTACATCCTTATAGATTTTACAAAAGCGTCAAAATCAGTGATTGAACTCTTTGATGATATTTCTGACCTGGATTACATTTTTATGCAGCTTCAGCTTGTATACAAAACAAATCTGCACAAACGAAGAAGTCTTATAATTTTTGACGAAGTTCAGTTCTGCCCAAAGGCAAGACAGGCGATAAAACATCTTGTGGCTGACCAGCGCTACGACTACCTTGAAACAGGCTCTTTGATTTCAATAAGAAAAAATGTCAGGGATATCCTGATTCCAAGCGAGGAAGAATCAATACAGATGCACCCGATGGACTATGAGGAATTCCGCTGGGCATTGGGTGATACAGTTTCTGTTCCGATTTTAAAAGCCAATTTTGAAAAACAAAAATCTCTTGGTAACGATATGAACAGAAAACTTATGCGCGATTTTAGGCTTTATATGCTTGTAGGCGGCATGCCTAAAGTTGTAAGCACATATATCGAAACAAACAACCTGCGTTTTGTTGATGATGAAAAGAGGAAAATCCTGCGCCTTTACGAAGAAGACTTTATGAAAATCGACCCGACCGGAAAAGCCTCACTTCTTTTCAAGGCGATTCCTTCTCAACTTGAAAAGAATGCCTCGCGCTATCAAGTTTCATCGGTTCTTGAAAACCAACGGAATTCAACGGTTCTGGAGCTTGTTTCCGAAATGGAAAGCTCAAAAGCGGTTCTTGTGGCACACAAATCAAATGACCCTAACACCGGTCTTTCACGCACAAAAGATCTGGAAAACTTTAAGCTTTTTATATGTGACACCGGACTTTTTACAACGCTTCTTTTTGAGGACAAGGATTTTACAGAAAATGTGATTTATGAAAAACTTCTTAATGATAAACTTTCTGCAAATTTGGGCTATCTTTACGAGAATGTTATTGCGCAGATTTTGACGGCAAATGGCAATCAGCTTTTTTACTACACATTTTTGGATACAAAATCAAAGCACAACTACGAAATTGATTTCCTGCTTGCGCGAAAGAACAAAATCTGCCCGATTGAAGTAAAATCTTCCGGCTACAGGACGCACGCTTCGCTGGATGAATTCTGCAAAAAATATTCAGACCGAATCCTTGAAAAATACATTATAAACACAAAAGATTTTTCAAAAGACAATGATATTCTGACGATTCCTTTCTATATGGCAATGTTTCTGTAAGAAAAATAAGGCTTCGCAGCAAAATCCTACAACGCTGAATCAAGCCATTCAATCCGTTTTGATACCCAGTCTTTTAGATATTCTTTTTCTGAAAGGTAGGTTGTTCGGGTTTCGCAGTCGTTCGGGCTCTTCCAGACGCTTTCGCCTAAAATTTCGTATCTAACGAAATTCGCTCCGGAGTCTTTTTCGATTTTTTCATAATTCTGCTCAAATTTGCCTTCAAAATAGGCCGTAATCTGCGGCTTTAAGTCATTCCACCTTGATTTAGCCTTTTCCTTGAACGCAGTGTCGCTTAAAAGCCGCTGAATCCAGTTTTCGTTTTCCTGCCCTTCACCTTTTTCTTCGGCCTTAAAACCTGAATAAATCTTGTCCGCAGAATAATCGTTTGTGTTTCCGAATCCTAAGTCAAAATCCCAGACGGGACCCATATAAAACTTTTTGTCTGCCGGATTATAAACCATATAGCAGCTTGAAAAAAAGTTTGAGTCCGTGTTCTTTGCAAGCTCTTCCAAAAGCCACCAGTCAACAAAAGAATCGGTATCAAGATAGTTTTCGTAGTAATTTTCAGAAGAAGAATCGTTAAAACCGTCGGAAAAAAGCTTTTCTTCAACAGAATTGACTTTTTCTTTTATAAGATTTTGAATTTCTTCCTGCAAATCTTCGCCGTCCGGCTCCTTTAAATTAAACGGAACATTTTTAGGGCTATACCAGTTCAGATTTTCTTCCATCCGCGAATCAATTTCCAGAATAAAACCATATTTTTCAAAATCAGCAGCATCGGAACAGTCGGAAATATCAGGAACGCCAACCCGGCTGGAACTGATTTTTATTGTTTCCGTAGCATTATAAACTCCGCAATAAATATTGTTCACAAAAAGATTCACAGGTTTTACGCCGGAAGCCCACATCATATTTGTAAAAACGTTTTTAGCAAGCTCGTAGGCGCTTATGTTCCGCAAAAGAGATTTATCAAAGTAATTTGCAACAAGAGCGAAGGATTTATTTTTGCCAAGCTCCAGAAAATTCTGTTTTTCGTTAAATTTCAGCGTGTATGATTTTTTAGGGGCGTTCGACCAGCTGGAATTTCCCCTGCCTTTTACGGTTAAATCCGCATTTAAAATATTTGTTTCTGAATAATTAAGGGTTGATAAGGAAGCGTCTATCTTTTTCTTGTTCTTGAATTTTTCCAGATTAGAATCCGAATATTCATATTCAACGCTAACAACAGGAAGGCTTAGTTTTTTAGTTTCAACGGAAATACTTTCTGTTTCCACATTGTTTTTACCAATAAGACGCAGATTCACAGAAGAATATTCACCGTCATCCACAACAACTGAATAATATTTTGAGTATGTTTTTGTTGAATCTTCCGGCACATTCCCGGAAATAACTTCGTAGAACGGAACAAGCGAATATTCGTAGTCTGAAAGCCGCTCTTCTATTTTATAGACATTCACTCCGGTAAAAGGATTTTCTTTTTCATCCGAGTCTAAAAATTCGTCCAGCGTAAAGTTAATATACGTTTTTCCGTTCTGCATAAAAGCCATAACGCGTTCTGCGTTTGCCTGCAGCTTCTGCGGAACTACATCCACGGTTTTTCTATACGCACTGTTTTCTGTTTCGCCGGTAAAAACCACGGAATATGTCCTGTTGTTTTCAAGATTCCCGAATATGTGCTGAAAAGTTTTTTCTGTGTCTTCAATTTCTTTAGAAGAAACTGTTTTATC
>CAVGBY010000057.1:9365-12538 GCA_963627355.1 uncultured Prevotella sp.
GTTTTATCTTCTGATTTACATTCAATTTTGATTTTTTCAAATTTTTCGTAACCGTCAGATTTTTCTACAACTCCCCAGGAAACAAAAATCTGCTCGCTCCGGGCAAAGACATCTATCTGAAAATCCTGCGAATACGGAACTGAATCTTCGCCGCAGTCTGAATCGCACGAAAAACCCAAAAACACCATAAAACAAGCAAACAAACCCACCACAACTTTTTTAAACATTTTTTAATCCTATTTTAATTTTTTCACAACGCCGTCAACCTGGCTTTGCGTTATAAATCCTTTAGCAACAAAATAATTCTGGACCGCCGTCTTTAAATCTGTTGAATCCGTTATCTGGACTGACAGCATATTTTCCAGTGAATACTTTAATATGTTTGAATCCCTGAACTCGCAGATTCCCATTTTCTCAGACGATTCAAAGTCTGCCTTAATTTCACTCCAAGACGCGCCGCACATAGAAGCCAAAATCGCGCTGAATACGCCGGTTCTGTCCACACCAATTTCACAGTGAATCAAGAACGGCGCCTGATTGTTTTCAGACAGAATAAAACTGCAAATCTGGCTTACCCACTGCCCCATCAGCTCCGAATCAGAATAATAGTAGACCAAGTTTGCGTTAGGAACAGTTCCGTTTCCGCCTTTATTTTTGTCTCCAACGTACAAAACGCTGTTGTTTTTAATAATTGAATTATAATAATCCGGAATTTCAACCGTGTATTCAGCACCGTTTACAGTGTACTTCATTCCTTCGGTTTCTGTGCGGTCGTTGCAAAGATTTATGTCAGATTTTATTCCAACGCTCTGCATCAAAGACTGAACAGTTTCCAGACGAACTTGTTCCGTCGGCGTGCTCTGGTGGCTCGGATAGAACGGATGGTATGAACGGTACAACGATGAAGTTCCTGGAACTTTCCTAAAGTTTGAGATTGCCTGTTTCCCTTCTTCAGTTGTTGTGTCAAAATCCGTAATTTCTTTTATTTTTATAGATTCCGTGCTGTTGGCGCTAACTTCAGCCCGGCGTGTCTCATCGTCGCTTTCAAAGAAAATTATCATCGTTTTTTCATCAGATGATTTATTGAAAATATATGCTGAAGGCACAAAATCAGCGATTTCTACTGGACTTCCGTTTTTATAGAATTTATATTCAGGCTGACCTGAAAATCCCGGCCGTTTTACCTTGCTGTACGGAAGTGTCAAAGAATACCAGTTGTAAGTTTTATCATAGGAAAGCGTATAATTTTCCTCATCCTGCTGCCATCGTTTTGTCTGCGTGTTGTAAACCGTTGTAAACGAACCGCGGACTGCAAGCGTTGAAATTTCATCCTTTGAATCGCCCCAAGTATCCAAGTCGTAGACAATCGTAATTGTGCCGGCATCCGTGTCCTCGTAATAGCATTTCTCCTTATTTTCTTTAGAATCTAACGACTCTGTAGAAGACCTTGTAACTTTTACAACATAAGTTTCGCTGTTTCCGTCTTTTGCATTAACAGTAACCGTAAATTCAACAAAACCGCCAGCCTCTACATTCTGGGAAGCGGAAGGCGATATTTCAACTTTTGCACCTGAATAATTCGGCACAACGCTAAGCACGGCAGTCTCACTTTCGTTCGGGATTGTATAGAACATTCGTTTTGCAAGATAGACAGCGGAATCGTTTACAGTTACAGAAGAAAGAGTTGTGTCGTTGTTAGAAGAATCCATTGTGATATTTGCGTAAATTGTATCAACAGTGGAATCTCCGTGGTTAACGTAAGACCATGTAACGCCAGAACCGTTCCATCCGTTGATTACAATATTATTTGCATAAACCTGTTTTCCGTTCACAGTTACATATTCTCTTACAGTCAAATCGGCAGTCTTATTCCAGCAAGGATTTAAACTTCCCCACGATGAACAGTCATCTTCGTCTAGAACTCGGCCACGGGCAATGAGCATTTTTTCTGCGCCAGATGGAATTTCCAGGCGGAGATATTTTGAATCATCAGTTTTTTCAAATTTGTACCAGCCGCTGTTTAAACCTGTTCCCCACATCCATGCGGCAACAACGGCATTATCAGTCGCGTAATTGACATCAGTTTCAGAAGGAGTTTTTGAAACATCAAGATAAATGTAATTATTCTGCGCCGTCTTTTTGATTACTTCAAAATTTGCATAGGAACTGTAGCGTTTTTCACCCGAATCTGTAAATTCGGCACGGAATTTGGTTGTTCCGTCCGTCAAAAGGCTGACTTTTCCGTTTTCAACAGTAAGAATAGAAGAATCTTCTACGTTGTAAACCGCTTTTTCCGTAACATCAACAGAAGAACCATCTGAATAAATTGCCGAAACCTTAAAAACAGGATTTTCCTGAGTTGAAGTTAAATCCTGCGAAAGACTGATTCGCTTTAAGTAAGGCACATCCGGCAAAAGATAGTCGCTGATATTTTCTGTTAATGAATTATTTTTTAAATCAGAAATAATAGAAGAAAAATTTATACGCGTAAGGTTGTACGAACAGTCCTCTATTGAAGGAATTATTGACTCGAGCGCAGATATTTGATTTCCCATCAGATTATCAAGATTCTGGCCGTCCTCAAGCAAGGCTGAATAAATAAAACCTTTTACAGAAGTTGCCCGCGTTATTGTTCCAAGCTCATTCACACCGGAATTAATGTCAACAACAGCCTTTAAGACCGCCTCATCAATGATATTTCCGGATTCATCAAAACCCTGGACCGTAACAATCCTGTTTTTGCCCACAGGAATTTTATCAATTTTGAACGAACCAGAACCATCAGACACATCACAAAAAGCAGACAGCTCTTCCCCCTCTGTTATTCCAGTTCCGGAAACAAAGATTTTTGCGCGTTTTATGTCCTCCACATCAAGATTGTTGTAATTTACACTACGGGAATTTAAACACGAATTCAAAGAAACAAGAGTTCCGTAGTTGCTGTCCACAGAAGAAGTTTCCTTTAAATCCATCGTACAGCCAACAAAAAGAGAAGCCGCTAAAAGTAACGCAAAAATACTTTTTTCTTTCATTCCAATTGAAAATGATAAATCCGGTTTTATCAGTTGTCAAATTTTTTGTTTGCCGAGATGACAAAATCCTCGCGCAAAAATCGCTTTAGCAGAAAAGCGCAAAAATATGGAAGCGTGTAGAATTTTCCATTAAAGCCAATG
>CAVGBY010000058.1:0-5558 GCA_963627355.1 uncultured Prevotella sp.
GGTTTTATATGAATGAAAACATTTTTCCTAATATTGACATCCTTTTTCTTAATGAAAAAGATTTAATTGAATGTGGCGTAAAAAATATGAAAAACTGCATCGATACAATGGAAAAGCATTTTTCTCTGATTGGAAACGGAGATTACCGTATGGGCGGAGCTAACGGAAATGAACACGGCTTAAAAATGTCATTCCCCGAAAGTTCTTCCATAAAAGATTTTCCTTTAAATGGTCCTGACTACAGATTTATGGCGATGCCTGCTTATCTAGGCGGAGAATTTCATACCTGCGGAATAAAAACTTACGGTTCAAACCAGAAAAACCGCTCAAAAGGACTGCCCCGCTCAGTTTTAATGCTTCAGCTTTTGGATGCGGAAACAGGCGCCCCTTACGCATATATGTCCGCAAACCTTATAAGCTCAATGCGAACAGGCGCTGTTCCAGGACTTGGAATCCGTTATCTTTCCATAAAAGAACCAAAAATTGCAACAATCGTTGGGCCTGGAGTAATGGGAAGAACAGCCGCGTTGGCAATAGCAACTGAAAAACCTTCTGTAACAACAATAAAAATCAAAGGTCGCTCAGAAAAGGGAATCAAAGAATTTATAGATTTTTGCAAAGAATATTGCCCTACATTCAAAGATTTTATTGTCTGTGATTCAATTGAAAGCGCAGCAAAAGACAGCGATATTGTTTATTTTGGCACAACAAATGCCGCAAAATTCGAGGAAAATCCAACCCTAAAAGATGAATGGATAAAACCCGGAGCCTTAGTCATAAGCACAAGCGCTTTGTTAATGAACCACGAAGGCTGGAAAGACACAAAAAAATTCAAACTTGTAAGCGATGACTACAAAATGTACGTCGGCTGGGGAAAAGGAAAACCTGCGCCAACGCAAAAAAATGTTTCCACACTGATTGGAATGGCTTTTTACGACGCAGTTGTAGAAGGCACTGTAAAAGAATCAGATTTGGTTGAAATCGGCGATGTTGTAAACAACAAGAAAAAAGCCCGCGACAGCGATGACCAGATAATTGTGTACGCAGTCGGCGGAATGCCAACAGAAGACGTCGCCTGGGGAAGATTCTGCTACGATACAGCCGTAAAAAACAAAATCGGAACAAAACTGAACCTTTGGAAGTCTCCAGAATGGAGCTAAAAAGCTAAAAAATCCAAAATTTTGCAGAATGCCCTTGATTCATTTTGTTCAAGGGCATTTTTTTTAACATTTTTCTGAAAAAAAACTTGACAACTAAAATGTAAGCGTTATCATTTAATTAATGAAAACGCTTACATCGATAACAACAATGCAAGACCTCGCAGAAGCAGCCGGAGTTTCCATAGCGACTGTTTCTAGAGTATTCAGCAAAAGCGATAAGGTTTCTGAAAAAACAAAGGAAAAAGTCATGGAACTGGTGCAACAGTCAGGCTTTTATCCAAATGAAACAGCAAGAACAATGGCCGCAGGTCGTTCGCACCTTATTGCAGTAATTTTGCCGGATATCGAAAACCCGTACTTTTCCCGCCTGCTTTGCGAAGTTGAACAGTTATGCGTAAAAAACGGATATACAATGATTTTTTTCAATTCAAATGGCGACAGCGAAAAAGAAAAAGACATTGTAACAAAAATGATGGCTCGTCAGGCGGATGGAATGCTTATCTGCATGACACGAGTAAAATCAGAAATGATTCCAGTATTAAAAACCGCAAGATTTCCAGTTGTCGTAATGACACGGAACATAAACGGTTTGGATTCAGTCGGAATTAATCATATTGAAGGAGGTCGCCTAGCCGCAGATTATTTGCTTGAAAACCGCTGTGAACAATTTTTCTTCTTTGGACTAAAAGAGGATGAAAAGTTCATAGGATTTCAAAATGAACTGTTAAAAGTGAAAATTCCTGAAAGCAAAATAAAAATTTTTGGAAATCAGGACTGGTATTTTAACAACTACAGTCAGGCCGCAAAAGTAATGGATGATTTTATGCAAGAACAAAAAAAATCAACAGAAAAAACCGGACTTTTTTGTATAAACGACCTTTTTGCGGTTCAGGCAATAAACGCGGCAAACCGGAACAATATAAAAATTCCAGAAAAACTGAATATTGTAGGTTTTGACAACACAATGCTTTGCGATATGACTTTTCCAACACTGACATCAATAAATCAGCCTTTGGATAAAATCGCCGCAAGAAGCTTTGAAATTCTGTGTCAAAAAATCAAAGAAAAAAAAGAAGGCAAATCTTCGTTAAAAACGATTGTTCTTGAGCCTTCCTTAATAAAAAGAGATTCATAGTTCTGCAAAATGCAGAAATTTCGCCCAGGAGGAAAATATGAAAAAAATCACTTTTATTATTGGTGCAGCCATTCTTGCAGCCTCAGTGTTTACCGGTTGCCAAAAAAAATCGCAGTCAAATTCAATCAGCATTATGTTTCAAGGTTCAGATGCTGAACAGTCCGCTATAAAAGCTTCAACAGAACGGTTTACAGAAAAAACAGGAATCAATGTTGAACTTTTGTACACTCCGCACGACTCTTACACTTCTAAACTTGCAAGTTTTATCAAAAACAAAAAAGTTCCAGATATTGTAAGTATTGACGGACCTATGCTCGCAAGCCTTGCCTGGTCAGGAGTAATCCAGAGTGTTGAACCTTACATTGATTCAGAAATTATCGCTGATATGACTCCTTCAAATGTGCTTCAGTGCACTTACCCGATTGACAACAAACTTTATGCAATAAGCTATGCGGATTCCACAGTTTTATTGTACTGCAACAAAAAATATCTTGAAAAAATTGGCGCAAGAATTCCAAAAAATGTCGCAGATGCATGGACAGCAGACGAATTTGATGAAATTCTTACAAAACTTGCAGCCCTTGATGAAGTAAAATGGCCGCTAGACTTAATGTGGGCCTGGAACATCGCAGGTTCAGAATGGGGAACTTACGCTTTTTATGAAACCCTTGTTTCTGGCGGTGCTGACCTTATAAACCGGGAAACTTGGACGGCAGAAGGAACATTAAATAGTCCAGAGGCAGAAAAAGTTCTGCGCTACTTCCAGAAATGGGGAACAAACGGCTGGATTGTTCCAAAATCAGCCGGGGAAAACACTCTTTACAACGACAAAAGACAAACTGCAATCGCCTGGAACGGAAACTGGAACTTTACAACTTGCCGCGCCGCAATGGGTGATGATGTGATTGCGCTTCCACTCCCGAACTTTGGAAACGGAACTCGCTCGCCAAACGCAACTTGGATCTGGGGAATTTCCGCAACTTCAAAAAATCCGGAAAAAGCTGGTCAACTTTTAAGCTATATGCTTACAGACACAGAATTCCTTGATGCAATAAAACTGACTGGCTCTTACCCGGCGTTGAACAAATTTGCCGAACGCTGCGAAGATTATATGGACAGTACAAAAATGGCTATCGCTTATGAGCAGTCAAACGTTGCAGTAAGCCGCCCGATTCATCCGGCTTATCCGACAATAACTTTGGCTTTTTCAGACGCATTTGAGTCAATTTTGAACGGCGCAGACATAAAAACAGAACTTAACAAGGCAGCCCAGAAAATTGATGAAGACATTAAAGACAACGACGGCTATCCTCCGTTCGGAAAATAAACCGCGTTAATTCCCAGCACTTATTGAGTTAGTGGTCATTGAGCTTGTCGAAATGACCACTGATTCAGCAAAAACCAGAGGTACAATATGAAAAATTCATTTATTACAACCTTAAAAGAAAAAAATATCCGACAAGAAATTTATATGCTGCTACCTGCGTGTGTTTTGCTTATATTTTTTATGGTCATTCCATTTTTTTCAGCATTCGCGCTCTCTTTGACAAATCAAAAACTTATTCCAAATCCTATGGTTCCCACCAAATTTGTAGGATTAAGAAATTATATTCAAATCTTTAAAGACGCAAGTTTCTGGCAGGCGTTCAAAAATGTCATTCTTTTTACAATTATGGTAATTCCGTTGCAGTGCGGATTTGCGCTTCTTATGGCAAACGCCTTGAACAAAGTCAGATTTTTAAAAGGTTTTTTAAGAAGTATGTTTTTTCTTCCATATATTACGCCAATGGTTATAGTTGCCGTTGTATGGAAATCTATTTATCAATATCCGGATGGAATTGCAAATCTTGCGCTGAAACTTGTAACTTTTGGTCAGGCTCATTCAATCGACTGGCTGGGAAATAAAAATTCCGCTTTGATTGCGATTACAATTCTTTCCGCATGGCAAGCGTTCGGTTTTCAGATGATAATTTATCTTGGTTCATTGCAGAGCATTCCTTCTTATTTGTACGAAGCTGCAAATATTGATGGAGCAACACCTTTTCAGACTTTCTGGAATGTAACATGGCCAAGCCTAAAAGAAACAAATACCCTTGTGCTTATTATCACAACAATTCAGGCTTTAAAACTTTTTACTCAAGTAAATATCATGACAAAGGGCGGTCCAAACGGAGCGACAAATACCCTTGTCCATTACATATATCAAAACGGATTTACCGGACAGAAAATTGGTTACGCTTCAGCGGCTTCTGTAATTCTGTTCATTTTGATACTCGTTATTTTCCTTGTTCAAAACAAACTTCTTCGTGGCAAAGAAGAAAAACTTCGGGATTAATTTTCGATTTGACTTTTATCTGATTTTTTAGGAGGAAACCATGGTACGAAATAAAGCAAAAGATATTATTTTTACAACATTCCTTTTTGTTCTCGGACTTATAATTATTACCCCGATTTTTCTTATGTTCATTTCATCATTAAAAGATGACCGCTACGAAATCATGAAAGATATGGGAAGCCTAAAAGCATTTGTTGTGCTGAATCCAACGCTTCACAACTTTAAGGAAATTCTTTTTGAATCCGTTCAGAATTTTGGACGCGCGTTCATAAATTCAATGATTGTTCTGGTTGTAACAGTTATTCTTACAAGCATAGTTTGCTCAATGGCAGGATACGCCTTGCAGCGCGGAAAACTTAAATGCAGGAAATACATTTTTTTAGCGGTTCTTTCGCTTTACATAATTCCAATGGAATCGATAATGCTTCCGCTTATGTATCAGGTTTCTACGCTTGGACTGACAGACAGTTACGCAGTTCAGATTTTGCCGTTTGTGGCAAGTCCGCTTTATATCTTTCTTTTTTACAATTATTTTAAGGAAGTTCCAGTTTCTCTTGCGGAAAATGCCGAGCTCGAAGGCGCTTCATTCTGGCAGATTTACAAGGATGTTTATCTTCCGCTGAACAAAAGCCCGATTATCACAGTTTGTATTCTTCAGGGAATGGATATGTGGAACCAATATTTGTGGCCTCTTCTTGTTACAACTGATGAAAAAGTTCGCCCGATGTCCGTTGCAATTTCTTCTTTCACAGGAACTGGCGGAGACATTTATTGGGATCAGCTTATGGCGGCCAGCGTTGTAATGCTGCTTCCGGTACTTTTGCTTTTTATCTTCTTCCAGCGTTACTTTGTTGAATCAGTTGCTTCTTCTGCTATAAAAGGATAAGTCTATGACAGAAATTCTTGAAAATGCACAAAAAAAACAGGA
>CAVGBY010000058.1:5568-12472 GCA_963627355.1 uncultured Prevotella sp.
AAAACAGGATGAACTTTCTGAAAAAATTAATTCTTCAAAAGAAATTTTAGCTCAGCGTCCGCTTTTTCATTTTGCCACGCCGGGCGGATGGTGCAATGACCCGAACGGATTTTCAGAATTCAACGGAAAAGTTCATCTTTTTTATCAATACCATCCTTATTCGACACAATGGGGACCGATGCACTGGGGACACGTTACCACAAAAAATTTGCTCACTTGGAATTTGGAATCAGTTGCCCTAGCCCCAGACACAAATGCTGACTTTAACGGATGTTTTTCCGGAACTGCAGTTTCAACAGAAGACGGCAGACAGATTCTTGCGTACACAGGAGTTTCTAAAGACGGCGATGTTGAAGTTCAAAATCAGTGCATAGCAACTGGCGATGGCAAAACTTACGAAAAGTATTCAAAAAATCCGGTTCTTACGGCAAAAGATATTCCATTCAAATACCAGAAAGAACATTTCCGCGACCCAAAAATCTGGAAAAAAGACGGAAAATTCTACATGGTCTGCGTAATAAAACAGATGGATAACTGCGGCGCAATGGTGATTTTTGAATCAAAAGACGCAAAAAAATGGACTTACAAAGGAATTTTAGATTCAAGCCAAAAAAATTACAGCGGAATGTGGGAATGTCCCGATATTCTAAACGTTGACGGAAGAGATTTGCTGATTTTTTCTCCACAAGAAATGACCGCCGACTACAAACTTGGATTTCACGACGGAAACAACAGCGTCTACTCAAGCGGAATTCTTGACTATAAACAATTTAAATTCTTCCACGACATAAGAGCCGAAAACAGATGTTTCACGGCACAAATTGACTACGGAATCGATTTTTACGCGCCGCAGACAACAAAACTTTCTGACGGAAGAACAATTTTAATCGCCTGGATGCAATCTTGGGAATCATATATTACTCCAGAAAATTATTTGTGGTCTGGAATGATGACAATTCCGCGCGAACTTTCATTCAAAAACAACCGCTTGTATCAAAACCCGGTCCGCGAGCTGGAAAATTTAAAAACTGAAGAAAAAAATTCAGAAATTCAACCAGAAAAAATTGAAACACTCCTGAACAAACAGGAACGCCATTTTGAACTGAATTTTTCCGTTGCAGGACAAACCACCGGAACAATAAAAATCATCTTAGGTAATACAGAAGAAGAATACGTTCTCTTAAAAATTGATTTGTACGAGCAGAGCATTTATTTTGACCGCTCAAAATCGCAAGTTCCCGGAAAAATTTCTGCAAGGAAAGCAAAATTTCCTCCAAAAGAAGAAAACACAAAATTCAGAATTATTTGCGACACTTGTTCTATGGAAGTGTTTATAGATGACGGAAAAATGGCTTTTACAAACACATTCTTTCTTTCGCAAACAAAAACAGATTTGCTAATAAAAAATGAAACTTCCCAAAAAATAAACTGCAAAACCTGGAAACTCCAGAAATAGGAGATTCTCGCCATCCGTGGCTCGCCGCTACGCGGAGTTTTATCAAGGAGGAAATATGGAAAACCAAAAAGAATTTGATGTTATCGCATTAGGCGAACTTTTGATAGATTTTACTCAAAATGGAATCAGCGACTGCGGAAACTGGCTCATGGAAGCAAATCCCGGCGGCGCACCGTGCAATGTTCTTGCAATGCTTACAAAACTCGGACACAAAACAAGTTTTATCGGGCAAGTTGGAAACGATATGTTCGGAAAAATGCTGAAAGAACGAGTTTCTTCAATTGGAATTGACGTCCAAAATCTTGTATTTTCAGATGAATACAACACAACCTTGGCATTCGTCCACACAGCACCAGACGGCGACCGCGATTTTTCATTCTACCGAAAAACCGGTGCAGACGCATTTCTTTCAAAAGATAAAATCAAGGCAGAACTCATAAAAAAAACAAAAATTCTTCACTACGGAAGCCTTTCAATGACAAACAAAACCGTAAATGAAGCCACAGAATTCGCCCTTCAGACCGCAAAGGAAAACGGAATTTTGCTATCTTTCGACCCAAATTTAAGAAAACCGCTTTGGAATTCAATTGAAGAAGCAAAAGAACGAATCTGGTACGGAATTTCAATGTGCGACATTCTAAAAATCGCAGAGGAAGAACTGGAATTAATCACCAATGAACAAAACATTGAAAAAGGAATCGAAAAAATCCGCCAAAAATACTCAATTCCGCTCATAACCGTAACAAAAGGCAAATACGGAAGCGACTGTTTTTATTCAGACGGAAAAACTGAACTAAAAGCTAGCGTTCCAACATTCTCAAACGTAAAAACAATCGACACAACCGGAGCCGGCGATACATTCTGCGCCTGCATCCTCCACGAAATCCTTGAAGACGGCTACAAAAACTTTACCCAAGAACACCTAACCAAAATGCTAACCTTCGCAAACGCCGCCGCCAGCCTAATCACAACAAAAAAAGGCGCACTATGCGTAATGCCAAGTAAACAGCAAATTGAGAAATTGATGGATTCGGCAAGAATTACTAAATAAGCTCATTATTTTGGTACAAATCCAAAGTTGAACTTGAAATTTGTACCATTTTTGATATAATTTTACTATGCAAAACACAAAACGAGAAATAGAGCCAGAGCTCAAACGTTGCGCCGAATATTTTCCTGTTGTTACAATCTTAGGTCCTCGTCAATCTGGCAAAACCACGCTTGCAAAAATGTTTTTTCCATCTTATCAATATGTGAACCTTGAAGACCCGGAAATTTTTGAGCTTGCACAGAACGACATAAATGAATTTTTCAATCTTTTTAAAGCACCCTTGATTATTGACGAAATTCAGCGAGTTCCTGCCCTGCTAAATAAAATCCAAGTTCTAGTCGATGAAAAAAAGCAAAACGGACAGTTCATTCTTACAGGAAGTTTTCAGCAGGGGCTGAAATCTGCAATCTCACAGTCGCTTGCAGGAAGAACCGCTATCATAAATCTTCTTCCATATTCTATCTCTGAACTTTTGCGAATCGGGCAAAATCTTTCAAAAGATGAATATTTGTATCAGGGATTTATGCCTCGCCATTATTCGGAAAATCAGCCTGCCGATTTGCTTTACCGCTCTTATTTTCAGACCTATGTAGAGCGGGACGTGCAGTCGCTTTTAAACGTGAAGCACAAAAATCTGTTTGAAAAATTTCTTCGGCTTGTGGCAGGAAGAATCGGCCAGGTTGTAAATTATGAATCGCTTGCAAATGACACTGGAGTTTCATCAACTACAATTTCTGAATGGATTTCAATTCTTGAGTCATCATTTATCATCTTCCGCCTTGAGCCTTACTTTGAAAATTTTACCAAGCGGCTTGTAAAGTCGCCTAAAATTTATTTTTATGATACAGGACTCGCCTGCTACCTTTTAGGAATAAAAAACGCGGAGCAAGTTTCTCGCGATCCGCTTATGGGAAATCTTTTTGAAAACATGATTGTCCTTGAAATATTAAAATCCCAGTACAACAAAGGCGAAGAAAAATCACTGTATTATTTTAGAGACAGCAAAGGTTTTGAAATTGACCTGATAATCCAAAATGGGCGGAGCATTGTCCCAGTTGAAATAAAGGCGGCCTCAACTTTCAACGCAGAATTCACCAAAAACCTGAAAAAATTTACAGGATTTGCAAAAAACGCCGTAAATCCCACTGTTGTCTACAGCGGAAACCTTGAATGTGAAAGCGATGGAGTAAAATACCTGAATTTCAAGAAGTGCGGAAGTTTGGTTGAATGATAATGGCATATCTCGTATTTTTAACTCTTTACAAAAACATGCACATATAATGAGGTATTGTGGTTTTCTTTCCAAGCTGCCCCACATTGCCGTTTATTATTTTGTAGCCGTATTTTATTTCATCTTTTTTAAGAAGAGAATCCAAAGATGAAGTACCGCCTTTTTTAGCCTTCACTTCAATCGGCACAACCGAACATTCTTTTTCAATCAAAAACTCAACCTCGCTAGAGCTGTCATCACGCTTAAAATAATAAAGAGGATAATTTTTCTTAACTAAAAAATCGGCAATCAGATTCTCATAAATTCCGCCTTTCACAGTTCCCGAAAGCGAATCTGTAACAATAGCTTCTTTCATCTGATAGCCGTACATGCAGATTAAAAGCCCTATATCATTCAGGTAAATTCTGAACTGCTCATCCCGAACATAAGCCGCCAGTGGAAATTCAGGCGGAATACAGTTGTAGCAGTAACGCACAAGATTCGCATCGCGCAGCCAGTCAAGAGAATTCGCATACTTTCGGGCTGTTCCGCCTTTTTCAACCTCGCTATATTTGAATTTCGTATTTTCCTTTGCAAGTTGGCGCGGAATTGACAGAAAGCAGTTTCTTGCCTTTGGTTTGTCTGCGGTTGAAGCGTATTTTGCAATGTCGTTCAGATAATCATTCAGGATTTTCTGCTGCTCCTCATGAACAACATTGTAATTGCTTGTCTCAAGAAATTTGTTTACAACCTCCGGCATTCCGCCAACAGCCATAAATTCCCGCAGATACTTCTGCATAATTTCATTCGTGGATTTTTCAACTGGAATTTTCTTGTCAAAGTTTTCTTTCAAGCTTAAAATCGCGCTCTGCTCAATTCCCAAAGCCCATAGGAATTCCTCAAAATCAAGGGAATGCATCTCATACTGACGTTCATAGCCGACCGGAATAGAAGAAATTTCCCTGTAATTTATTCCAAGAAGAGAACCTGTCGCAATCACATCAAAAGTGTCATCCTGCGCCAGAAATTTCAAAGCCGTCCTTGCCTGCGGACAAGACTGAATCTCATCAAAAAAAAGAAGTGTCGTATGCGGAACTATTTTTATACCAGGTTTCCGCAGTGAAATCTCCTTTATTATATTCGGAACATCAAGATTTCCGTCAAATGCTGACTTTAACTCAGATTCTTTTTCAAAATTAAGTTCAATAAAACTTTCATAGTTTTCTTTTCCAAACTGGCGAACAAGAAAAGTTTTTCCAATCTGTCGTGCACCCTTTATAAGCAGACACTCGTTCTTTTTTGATTTCCGCCATTCATTAAGAAAACTATAGGCTTTTCTCTTTAACATAAGTAAATTATGCATATTTTTAGAACAGTTTTCAAGATAAAATTGCATATTTTTAGAACACTTTATAACTTAAAAATGCAGATTTTTAGATTCAGAAAAAAATACCTTAACTAGAGACACATTCTACACCTGCATCCTCCACAAAATCCTTGAAAACGGCTACAAAAACTTTACCCAAGACCGCCTAACCAAAATGCTGACCTTCGCAAACGCCGCCGCCGGCCTAATCACAACAAAAAAAGGCGCACTATGCGTAATCCCAAGTAAAGCAGATTGAAGCATTGGTGGATTCGGCAAGGATATAAAAAAAGCGAAGGCAGAAATTCCCCAAAACAAATTTCTGCCTGTGTTTTTTTAACAAGTTTTATAACAACTATAAAATAACTTACATTTTGGTCAATGTCTCAATTACTCCAGTAAATCGACCTAACATAGTAAATTGGTCAAGAGGATCATTGTAATTGGCATAAAAGGCTTGTTTTACTCCTCTCATATCAAGATTTATAAGATAAATACTACTAACTTCATACGAATCATTGTTCTTATTCATGTTAAAAGTTGTTGTAAAAGTAATCAGCTCATTTTTAACAGTAACTAATAATAAATTTCCATTTCTTTTTTTTATGATTTGATATTTGTCATTCAATGGTTCGTAACTATTACTAATAAAACCTCATGTTTTTGTTTTTCAAAATCGATATTACTTTGTAGTTTGAACAACACGAAAACCTATGTTGCAAAATCTAAAGCAAGCGTTATTATAAATTTGAGCCGTAACCAGACAATCGCTTTCTTCATCGATCCAACTACCGCCACAAAGACTATGATGTTTGTAATGCTCTTCAGAAAAATCCCAACACCATTCCCAAATATTACCGCTCATATCGTATAAACCATAACCATTAGGATTTTTTTGAGCTACAGGATGTATTTGGCTATTGCAATTATCTCTACACCATCCAATCTCATTAAGATTATCACTTCCTGAATAAATATAATTTTGATTTCCATTAGCAGCATATTGCCATTCTTTTATTGTTGGCAATCTGAACCCATTTACATTCTTATCCTGAATTATTTTTGTCGGTATAGAATCTCCTGTATTTGGTACATAGTTCCATTCCGAAATATTCTTTTTTCCATCTACAGAATAAACAGGTTCTAATCCAAAAAACTCACTTAACTTATTACAAAAATAGACAGCATCATACCAACTCACATTTTCAACAGGATTATCTTCACATTCAAAAGTGCTTGGATTCTCTCCTATTATTTTTTCATAAAGTTCTTGAGTTACAGGTGTTTTTTGCATTGAATATTTTTTTTCTGGTATCTGGACAAAAGATTCTAAGAAGTCATCTAATATATTTCTTCGTTTACTTCGTAAATCCAAAAAACTTGAATGTTTTCTAAGCTATAAAAATCATAAATTAGGTTCGAAGTGGCATAGTTTTTTACCAACTACGATATGGGCATTCAGTGTTTTGCACCATGCTTTTTGCTTCTTCATAACTAAAACCAATCTTTGAAAGAAAATATACAGTTGACTCTCTTACAGAATTACCATCAGGACAAGGTCCGATAATAACTTCACCAACAATATTTTTATCAAAAGAAAACTTATAATAAGGAACAATCACTGACCTACCAATTCTAAAATTAAGAAGTTTATTATCTTCATCACGTCTTGTTTCATTATCATCAAAGCACTCTTCGTCATAAGAAATTCTTTCTTTTTCAGAATCATTATCTGTTTCTTCATACTGTTTTTTTAAATCTTCCTTTGTAAAATCAGGTTCTATTGATTTTTCATAGATAATAATAATTCTCCATTCTTTT
>CAVGBY010000059.1:0-799 GCA_963627355.1 uncultured Prevotella sp.
GGACAAAAAAGAACTGTCCCGATACAAAAATGTTAAAAATTAATGCGGAGATATAAAAAAAACTGCTTGTAAAAATATTATAAAGTTTGTATTTAAGATAATTTTTCATCAGATTCTTTTCCTGTCGCTTTTAGGAAAGCTTTTTCAATATTCTGCGCGCCTGTCTTTAAAAGAATTTCCTGCTCCGTTCCCTCAAGTGCGATTGAGCCATTGTTCAGAATATATATTTTTGTACAGAGAGCCTCGACCTCCTGCATAAGATGCGTTGAAATAATCACTGTTCTGGTCAGGGCGATTTTTTTTATAAGTTTTCTCATCTGAATTATCTGAGCCGGATCCAGACCGTTTACCGGCTCATCAAGGACAATATTTTCCGGGTCGTGAATCAATGCCTGCGCAAAACCAAGCCGCTGCCGGTATCCTTTTGAAAGAGCGCCGATTTTTTTTGAAAGAACTTCAGAAAGTCCGCAAAGGTTTACTGTTTTTTCAAAATTTTCATCAGAAACTGAAAATTGGATTTTCACAAGCAAAAGATATTCCTCAACACTAAGTCTTTTTGGAAAAAACATTTGCTCCGGCACATAGCCAATCATTTTTTTTGCCTTTTCAATATCATCTTCAATGTTGAATTTTACGCCATTTTCGTCTGCTATAAGAATTTTTCCTTCAGTCGCAAAATGATTTCCGGTTATCGCCTTTATAATTGTTGTTTTTCCTGCTCCGTTCAGGCCAAGAAGTCCGGTTATCTGGCCATTCTCAGCCCTAAAGTTCACATTTTTTACCGCAAAGAGATTTTTTT
>CAVGBY010000059.1:809-11789 GCA_963627355.1 uncultured Prevotella sp.
GTAATGAATCATCGCCATTCTTTTTGAATTTGAATCTTTTGCGATTGTCGCCGCCTGACTTGCTGTCATGTGTTTTTTTTCTTTCGCCTGGTCGATAAGCTCGTCCTCAAACATTCCCTCGCAGATAAGCAAATCCGAGTTTTTCACCTCATTGGCAATGGAATCTTTGTACAAAGTATCTGTCACAAAACTGAATTTCCGTCCTTTGCGCGGTTTTCCCATTACATCAGACGGATGTACAATTTTTCCGCATTCAGTCGCGACATCCTGACCTTTCTGGAGTTTTCCCCACAACGGTCCAACAGGAACTCCAAGTTCGGCGGCTTTTTCCGGGTTGAAAATTCCCGGGCGGTCCTCTTCTTCAAGTGTATAACCGACGCAGGTTTTTGTATGGTCAAGCGGAAATGCCCTTATCGCAAACCCATCGCCGCTGTGAACCACGCATGGAGCGGCAATTTCCTTTACAACAATCGGATAATTTATGTACATATCAAGGACTTTCCGGCTTGTTTCAATATATTCAGCAATTTTTGGCGGACCATAAATAAACAGCGGCTCTGTCCTGTCAACCTGCGCTGAAAGCATAAGAATTCCCGGAAGCCCGGTCACATGATCTGCGTGCGTATGGGAAACAAAAATCGCGCTGATTTTTTTCCACTTTAAATTCAATCTTCTGAGTGAAACCTGTGTTCCTTCTCCGCCGTCAAAAAGAAAAAGATCTCCGTCACGCCTAAGTAAAACTGACGTAAGATGACGGTAAGGCAAAGGCATCATTCCTCCGCAGCCCAAAACAAATGCTTCCATATTCATAGTAAAATGATTTTAATGGAAAATCCGTTTTGTTTCTACACAAACCGGATTTTTTTAGCGGGTCTGAAAAAGATAAAAATTATCATCGGAAAATTATCTTCCCCGGATTTTTTTTAGAATCTTTTTATGCCAGAATGCCCTTAAATTTTCCGCGGTTGAATACGCTTTGTAAAAAATGCTTGACGGAATATCAAAAGTTCCCGGCCGATGGATATTTTTTCCGCCAAAACCAGTCTTGAACAGATAAAGTCCGTGCATCGGATGGCTCGGGTCGTCTGTCGGCGGCATTCCGTACATATCATAATATTCGCTTCCATAGGCTTTTGCGTCTTTCATCGCTGTCCATTGAAGCAGAAAGTTTGGCATAAGATTTCGTTTTACGTTGCCTGAACAACCGTAAAGATAGACACTTTCTGTCTTGCTGAACAAAGTTATGATTGCGCCAAGAAAATCTTCCTCGTGCTTTGCAATATAAAGACTGATTTTCGGAACATTTTTTCCGGCTTTTATCTCTTCAGAGCTTTTTTTAAGCAAATCCTCATAATATTTTTTTGAATGAATTGCAATTCCATCGCGTTCGGCCGTAATTTTGTACAAATTGTAAAAAATATCAAGATATTTTGAAAATTCCGGATTTTCGCCGGTTATGCAAAGAATCTCCACACCTTTGCGCACGCTAAGATTTATGTTGTAACGCCATTTTGACTTCATTGCAGAAAGAATCTCGTCTTCAGAAGGCAGCAGATTTATCTGCGTTGAATCCGGCGGCTGAATATCAACTTTATTTTTCCTGATTTTAAGTCGGTCTGCGAAAGAAACAACTTTAACGCCCACATTGAATTCATCACGTTCTTCCGGCGAAAGAAATTCAATCGCCGGGTCAAAGCGGAGGCACAATGTGTTTTTTGGAAGAAGCTTTTTCAGCGCGTCTGCAATATCAGAAAGCATTGCGCAAAATTCAATCGTCTGTTCTTCTGCAGGAACACCTTTAAAAGGAAGCGATGGAAAAATCGGGATATACGCGATGGTAAAACGCAATCCCCCTTTTCCAAATTCCCGCGTCAAGACTGAAACTTCCAGTTTTTTTTCAGAAAGAGAGTGCTTTAACTCAGTTTCAGGAGAAAGCTCCAGCTCATAACGCGCATTTTTCCAGCCGTGCGCCGCTTTAAATTCAGCCCAGAACGGAGTCTGCAGAAATGAACCGGAATTTGTAAAAACTGTATTTTCGATTTTTTTTATCGCAACGGAAAACACTTTAGTTTACTCCGCCGTTTTCTGTAAATTCTGTAGCAAGAACTTTTCCGTCCGCAGTAAGTTTTTTTCCGCCAATCTCAACATTTTTGTTCACAACATTGATTTCAATCTGGAAGAATACATCAGCAGAAATTTCAGCAGGCTTTTCAGCGTTCACATCGTCGCCCTCAAGGATAACTTTTGTTCCCGGAGCGGCCCAAGGCGCTGTAAGCGGCTCAACGCAGTCTTTTCCTTCCTGATTTTTGTAGTCCGCGGCCAGAAGCATTCCACGGCTTTCAACACCGCGCATCTTTCTTGGAGCAAGGTTGTCCGCAATGATAACGTGTTTCCCCAAAAGTTCAGACTCTTTAAGATAAGGAACAAGCCCGGACTGAATCACGCGGTCTGTGCCGCTTCCGTCATCAAGATGTTCTATATAAAGTTTGTCGGAGTCTGGATTCCGTTCAACAGAAACGATTTTTGCGACTTTCAACTGGATGTTCTTTGCAAAAAAATCCGGCTGTTTTTCCGCAGGAAGCGCAACTGGCTCAGTTTTCTTTTCCTGTTTCTTCTGTTTTTTTTCTGCTTTGCCACCTTCTTTTCGTTCTGTCTGAGAGCCGGCGAATTTAGCGCGGAATGCAAGCATTGTTTTTTGATCCATTGGTGTAAAATACACCGCAGTTTCGCCGATTTCTGACAATCCTTCTGTTTTTCCAAGATCGTTCCAGTCAAGTCCATCAGCAGTTTCTTTTCCAACCTGAGATTCCCTGATTGTCTTTCCAAAATAGCCCATCACTTTCTGCGTATACTGCGGCATATACGGATTCATCATAATCATAAGGTCTTTTATTATGTAACAAAGATTGAACAAAAGGCTTTCCGCTTTTTCCGGCTCGGTCGCGCGTGTCTTCCACGGTTCTGTAGCCTGAAATTTCTTGTTGCAGATGTCAGCAATCTCAAACATCGTGTGGAACGCATCTTTCAAATTTGCCCATTCAAGATCTTCTGTGGCTTTTTCCTCAAGTTTCTTTACCTCTGCCCAAAGTTCTGTGTCAACTGAAGCAGAAGGAATTTTTCCGCCGTAATATTTTGTAACAAAGAGCAAAGTTCTGTTCACTAAATTTCCAAGGTTTCCAATCAGCTCGCTGTTCATTTTTTCCTGAAAATCTTTCCACGTGAACTGAAAATCCTGTTTTTCCGGCCGGTTGTAGAAAATATAAAAACGCCATGCGTCGGCTGGGATTCCAGACTCAATCGCATCTGTTCCAAAAACACCGATTCCGCGTGACTTGCTGAATTTTCCGTCCTCGTAGTTCAGGTATTCTGTTGAGCTCATGTGGTAAAGCTTTGTCCAGTCGTGGCCGGAGCCAAGCAATGTGCAAGGGAAAATAACAGTGTGGAAAGGAATGTTGTCTTTTCCTATGAACTGGAACAAATCAACGTGTTCCTTGTTTTTTCCTTCCTCGCTTTCAGATGGAAGCCACCATGATTTCCAGTCAAAAGATTTCTTTCCTGCCTTTACAAGCTCATTTGCCAGCTGCTTTGTGATTGACATATATCCAATCGGAGCATTGAACCATACGTAGAAAACTTTATTTTCGTAGCCTTTTTTAGGAACCGGAATTCCCCATTTCAAATCACGTGTGATTGCACGCTCGTTCAATCCGTCGCGAATCCATGCCTTTGTGATATTTACGGCGTTGTCAGCCCATTTTCCTTCGACAGAAACTTTTTTCATCCATCCATCAAGTTTTCCGCTGATTTTTGGAAGATTTATATAAAGATGCTTTGTCTCTTTTACTTCAGGAGTGCTTGCGCAGGTTGAGCATCTTGGCTGCTTAAGCTCGGTCGGGTCAAGAAGAGAGCCGCATTTGTCGCACTGGTCGCCGCGCGCGTCCTCATATCCACATTTAGGACAGACGCCATGCACAAATCTGTCTGCAAGGAACATATTGCAGTGGTTGCAGAAAAGTTGATTGTTCGTATGCTCTGTAATCAGGCCGTTCCTGTCAAGGTCGTTGAACAAATCCTGTGTGATTTCTGTACATTCATCATTCGATGTGCGGCCGAATTTATCAAAATTGATGTGAAACCAGTCGTAAATTTTCACGTGTTCGTTGTAGTAATAATCGCAAAGTTCGCGTGGAGATTTTTTTTCCTCAAGGGCTTTTGTTTCTGTTGCTGTTCCATATTCGTCTGTGCCGCAGATATAAAGCGTGTCATAGCCACGGTTCCGGCAAAAGCGGGCAAAAACATCTCCGGAAAGCATTTGGATAAGGTTTCCAAGATGTGGAATATTATTTACGTAAGGTAAAGCGGATGTAATTAATCTTCTGTTCATAAGTAAGATTATAAGATTTTTTGCATATTCTAGTCAAATGAACTAAACCCCACGCAAGTGTCCAGAAAAGGGGGAATTCCTCACTAACTAGAAAAAAATTGTCCGGATTTTATATGATTTTCAGTTTTTTCTGGATTTCTTCTGCTGGCTGAAAATGCTGAAATTTATAGTCTTTTCCATTTCCATTCCGGGCGCAAGAGTGATGTCCCAGAACATTGTGTTCGCAAAAGTCATTCCTGCCGGAACAAGTTCGCCTGTTGTGTATTCCGGGCGTTTAAATACAATCGGATTGAACGACATTCCGCAGGATTCGTTCGGCTCAAAGACAAAAGTGATGTTGTTGTCCGTATCCGTAACCCAGATTCCTTCCACATCGCTAAGTTTTCCGGAGTCGTTCAGTTCATACGAGGAAGTCTTTGTGTTGATTTCCTGTTTTTTTCCGTCAGAAACAATATCCAGACTGAATGCGTTAAAGTCCTTTGCGTTAAAATTTGTCTGCGCAAAACTTGATTCGACCGCAAATTTTGCCTTTAAAATCTCGTCGCTTTCATTTTTCAAGATATACTGAATCATCATTCCGCTTGAATAGCACACATATTTTTTTCTTAGTGAAATTTTCTGTCTGTTCTGGAATTTTGCAGATGCCAGAAACTGAACTTCTTTGTGCTGAGGAGAATAACTCAATTCTGAATAAATATATTTTGAAAAAATTCCGTTCCCGGATGGTTTATTTTGAATATACGCATTGAATTCGTCGTCTGAGAAAATGTGGTCAATAAAAAGCCCGCGCTCGTAATTGTCGTTGTAGCCTTCAAAATCTTTTACGCAGTTTAAGTTGTCTGCAAAATTTCCGGAATTCTGAAGTACATCCAATTCTCGGATTGCACCGCCGCCAAGAGTTATCACAGCAAAATAATTGTTCATCCGGCAGATATATTCATTCAGACCATCGCCGGTATAATCATAAGAAACAAACGTTTCCTTGAATTCTCCGCACTGACGCACGATTTTTTCCGCCTCGGTAAGTTTTTTGTATGCCTGCTGTCTGTATGTGGCGCTTACAAATGCTCCTTTTGAAGTACAGATGAATCCGTCGCCATTCTGGGCTTCCCAAAGTTTTTCCCGTGCCGCCATTTTTCGTAATTTATCGCCGTGGCTTTGGTTTACAAGCATACTCACATAAAGCATACGGTCGTAAAGCGCGCTGCTCTGCGGATAAATCTGAAAAAAATCGTATATTGTCACAGGAGAATGACGGTCTGTCTTTACGGATTGGTACGGTTTTAATCCCCACTGCCCCACCTCTTTGCTCATTCCAGATGCAATGTAGACAGGAATTCTAAGTTTCGCCTCTTTTACAAGTGTAATCGGTGTCGCAAAGTCAAAAACCTCATTTTTTTCGCCTACTTCTCTGCAAAGTTTTTCAAGGTAACCGCTTCTTAAAAGGCTCTGGAATTCCTCATGCGTAAACTGAACATTTACACCTTTTACACATTCCTGCAACGGTTTTGGGGTGTTTTTTGACGTTTTTGCAACGTTTTTAAAAATATCATTAAGATAATCTTTTGCATCACCTTGAATTTCCGGCTTAAATTTCTGGCACAACGGAAGTATTGAAATCGCCTTTCCCTTGTCAGACATAATCAGAGGAATGAATCTCTGTTTTTCGTCTGGAACCAATGAATCATCGAGCAGAACATAGTCCATCCCGCAGTTATAGAAACATGAAACAAGCGAATAATCCCAGATGCTTGCGCAGATGTTGATTCCACGCGGTCTTTTTCCGGTGGCTGAACGCAATGTTGAAGTCAAAAGCTCAATCTGCCCTGTTCTGTCCATAGGAAAAAGCAATGGAAACGCCGGGTCATAGTAACCGCCGCCAAGAATCTCAATCTGTTTCCGGGAAATCAGTTCCCGCAGAATCTCTATAAATTCAGGATATTCTTTCTGGAAAAAATCAATCTGAACGCCGTTAAAGGCAAAAGACATAAAAAAATCAGGATGAGAATAAAGAAATTTTGCCGCAGGTTTACAGACATTAATATAATCCTTTTCAAAAATTTCTTTTTGGTTCGGACCAATACGTGAGGATTTTAAACTGTAGCAAATATGGATTCGGCTCATTGATTTCTTTATTTTTTACTATTAATGAATTTTGTTCAACAGTTTATAGCAGGATTTCCATACTTTAAAGCTTTTTTTATCCGGATAGGACAAAGTCTCAGTTTTTTTATAGGAACCGCAGGTTGTCAAAGGCTGCTCACTGTTGTTGCACAGCTCAATGATGCCTGTATTTACCGGAACAAGTTTTATCAGATTTTTAGGGCAATACGAAATGCATTTTCCACAGCCGTTGCAAAGCTCGTTTATGAGCGCTGTTCCATTTTTTATAAAAATCGCCTCCTGGGGGCAGACTTTTGTGCAATCCCCAAGCCCGATGCACGAAAAACGGCAGTCGTTCAGTGAACTATAGACTGAATTTATTATTGCGCAGGAGACACCTTTTTTTATGGAAAGCTCAGGTTTTTTCTTAAAACTTTTGTTGCAGTTGCACAGGACAACAGCCCGCTCTGAAACCGCAAACTTTTGCTCAGGCTCGTCAAGTTTCTTGAATTTATGCTCAGTTTCTGAAACCAGCATCTCATTCTTGATGTTTGTCTGTTTTTTTAGCGCAGGAACAAAAAAGAGCGCAAGAAACACAATCAGCAGAGAAAGCAAAATCAAAATTGTAATTAAAAGAAGAATTTTTAATATCATGGAAGAATCCTCTGGTTAAGCCATGAAACATTTCCAACAGCCAGAACTGTTACAATTATGGCGATTGAAACAAGTACAAGGCTTTTTTTGTTGCCATGAATCTGAAGCGTTCCGACAATATCAATCCTTTTCTTTATTGAGTAAAGAAGCGGAATCAAAATAAGGAAAGAAATGAAGCTGCAGCAGGTGATAAGCACAACATCTACTATATTAAGACTTTCATTTAAAGCAAGCAAAATAATCAAAAAAGAAAGACTAAAGTCAGAGGTTGTCTTTTTTGTTGTAACACGCACCAAAGTTTCTATAAAAACTGAAATAACAAAGAAAACAAGCAGCGCCGCAAACGGATAAAGTTCCGCCATCTTTAACGGGACCAGAAAATATTTTAATATCAGCCATGACAAGACTGAAGTGCATAAAATATTTGCAAGAACCTTGGTTACCGGCAGCAGACACTCATGGATTGAATCGCAGAGTATGGTCGCAGAATTCAGCCCGACTCCATAAAGAATCACCGCGGAAGAAAAGAAAATATAATAAAAAGCTGTAAAAATCACTGTCACTTACCTGCCTTTTTTACAATCTGAAGTTTTTTTTCAATGCACAAATACAAAGAAAGAAGAAGCGCATTCAACACCAGAGAGCCTGGAATTGTCGCGAAAAAAGTCGCAAAAGAAATTCTGTCGGCAGAAAAAATCACAGCCTCAAAATGTTCTCCAAAAGCGGGAAGCGTTATTGTTCCAAAACCGACCACATCGCGGAGCAAGGAAACAACAAGAATATATGAGGCAAACCCCAGCGCGACAGGCATATTTTTCAGCAAAGATTCCTTCAGCGTCATCTCTTTTTGTTCCAGCAAAAATACAGTTGTGAATGTTGAGATTGACGGAAGAAAAACCACAAAACTTAACTGAAGCGCAATTACCGGCATAATCTGAACCAAAAGCTGCTTGTAAAAATCCGTAAAAAAAATCACAAAAGAAAGAATCAATGTCTGCTCAACTTTTTCAATATTCATTTTTTTCAAAAGCGCCTTCAGCAGAAGTCCAAAAAGCATAAGACAAATCAGCTCCAACGCGATAACCATTCCACAGACAAATCTTCCAGGAGAAACTATCACAATAGCGCAGGTTGCCGCCATATAAATTGAAATCGCTTTTCGTGTCATTTTTTGCTCCTTCCATTTTTTTCAGATTCCTGAATTACCGATGGAATCCGTTCAATCCAGTAGGAAATGCTGGAATCCGCATAATTTTCCTCAAGAAGTTTTTTCACTCTTCCCTGGACTGCTGAATATCCTATAAACTGCACCCCTTTTGTATTGTTGTATAGAAAAACCGCCGGCATATGCCCGTATAAGGTCGTAATCCTTATTATGAGCGCATAATATTTTTCTGCGGAATCCAGACTTCTGACCTCAAAAAGATTTGCGCTGGTTGAAAAAGGAGAATCCAGCGGAACCGGCGCTCCGACAATCCAAGTCCCGGGATTTTTATTATCAAGAACAGACTGCACGCTTGCCTTTAATCCCGAATTCCATTTTTTCTCAGAAAGTTTTATCATTCCCACAAGAACCGCAAGAAAAAAGACTACAATACCAATAAAACAGCCAAAAACACGCCAGAATTTTTTCTGATTTTCTTTGTTTATCATAAAAATGCTCCGTTTAAAGTTCATTGATTTCTTCGGCTTCAATCTTTCTAAAATTCTCAAGTTTTTTTCTTAGGGAAAGTCTGTCTCTTCTGCTTTCCCACTGCTGAATCACAATTGAAAAAATATTAGAAACAAGAACTGTAAAGATAAGACCGCAAGGAGAAGTTCCAGGCCCCGCTATCAAAAAGGCGGTCAGTCCAGCCAAAAACGCGTAAATAATTTTTCCTGTAAGCGAGATTGGAACAGTTCCGTACCAGCTTAATACAAAAACAGAAAAGAAGATTGTTCCGCCCGTAAGGAATGCAAGCAGAATATCACCCTGAAAAGCAACTCCATTACAAATAACAGGAGAAACAATACGTACAAGAGCAAGGTAGACAGCAAGAAAAATCCCGGGAATGACGCATTTTATAAGATTTCCCGCAAAAAGAACCACAGACGAAAGAAGAGTTACAAAATTGAATCTGAACGCGGGAATAATTGACTGGTTGTCCCAGAACAAAGAAACATATCCATTTGGAATAGAAACCTTAAAAAGCCTGAATACAGAAGCGTTCAACGCATCAGTGATTTCCGGGTCAAACGCGTATTGCGGAAGTGTTCCGTTTTCAATCAATATCTGCGAAGGATTTCTTACGGCAAGAATATCCATATTCACCAGATACTCCGGAAAAAGTCTTGCGCCGATTATCCAGAGAACAACAACAGAAAAAACAGCCGGATTTACCCATTCGTAAGAAAATCCGCCGAAGAAATGCTTTACAACCAGCATAGTAAAGAAAGTCGCGATAATCACAGTCAGCGGTGAATACGTTGAAGGAACAAGAAGTCCTGTAATCATTCCATGGGCAATGCTTACAATAAATGAATATTCGTCATTGTCCTCATTATGGAAAAGTTTGTGGCTAAAAAAATCCGCGCCCAAAGAGCCAAGAACTGCAGCAAGCACAATAAGAAGAGAACTGTAGCTCTTTGAGATAAAAAGAAGCACAATCTGAACTAAAAGCAGCGCAATCATTTTTGTAGCTTCCATCAGAACAGAATCTGTCATGTATTTAAAGGGCCGTATAAGAAGTTTTCTTGTTGTTCTTTCGTTATTTTTCATCATCAGTTCCTTTATCCTTTTTTGACTGGGCAAATTCGTAAATCCGCTGGCTCAAAGGCAATCTTGACGGGCAAACTGTATTGCAAAGTCCGCAGTCAGAGCAATAATCCGCCGAGTCAAGATAATCTGCCGAAGCGAACATTCCGTTCCTTATGTATCTGTAGATAATGTCAGGAGATAATTTGCTTGGGCAAACACGCCGGCAGTTTCCGCACCGGATACAGACAGTCTGCCTTTGGTCCGGACACTGCATTTTTGGAACAAAAGTCACAGACTTCACATATTTTGTGACAGGCGCGTCCAAAGTTCCTGCAGAAACACCGGAAATCATTCCATTTACAATAATTCCCTCAGGATTTTTTAAAAATCCTCCGCACTGCTGCGCAAGCATCCTGAATGTTGTTCCAACCGGGACTTTCAGAATTCCGCTCGCAGGAATGCAGTTTCCGTTCACATGGACAAGCCGGCTTATTGCAGGCGTGTTGAATTTTACACAGTTCTGGGTTTCAAGGACTGTTGTCGCGTCCACAAACAAATCATATTTTGTAATTCTGGTGAACGTCTGAAGTTTTGCCTTTTTCTTTATTTCAGCACAGAGATTTTTTTTGTATGTCGCCGGGTAATCACGTGAATTCAATTTCAGGAAGTAAGTCGGAATGTCAAAAGGATTGAAAATCTCGGGCTTTTCAAAATTATTGTCAGTAACAATCACAATTCCATCCGCATCAATCGCTTTTACAAGAATTTTTATTCCCTCGTTGATTTTATCCTGATAAAGATTAGAAAGAATTCCGTCAATCATCCTGGAAGGGTCATCGTCAAAAAGACGCACAATAAGAAGACGGTTCTTGTGTTTTCGGACTTCCTCAAGATTTTCCGCAAGATATTCAGGTTTGTCAGTTATAAAAGTGTTCAGAATCCCCTTTTCTGCAATATCATTTATGATTTCAGACTGGGTTAAAGTCCGGACATCAATTTCCTTGCGTTTTTTTCCAAGATATTTAAAGCTTCCCTGCAGCCGGATTTTTACAGTCTCAATTATTTTTCCGCTCGGCGAAGGATTCAAAAGAATCTGCTCAAC
>CAVGBY010000060.1:0-11779 GCA_963627355.1 uncultured Prevotella sp.
AATACCTAACATTTTGCAGTCTCCTCTAGCTTCCAGAAATTATAAAAGTTATACCCACGACACGAGCAGTGGCGCAGTGTCGTGCATTCTAAAGTTTTCACAATACCTAACATTTTGCAGTCTCCTCTAGCTTCCAGAAATTATAAAAGTTATACCACTGGTAAGGAAACTGAATGCAATATTTTTCAAGTTTATCAACAAACTCTTTGCACAGTGCATGGATTTTTTCATCTCTTTTTGAACGCGGACTTTCAAAACTGAGTTTTGATTTTTCAACAAAAATATGATATTTCGGCCTCAGCGAAACAGTTTTTGTACGCAAACCAAACACATAATAAGTCGGCGCCTTTAAAAGAAGCGCAAGCACAAAAACTCCATAAGGAAAATCCGCATCTTTTCCAAGGAACTTTTCCCGGACAATTCTAGAACGAGCTCTGGCGCTTGTCCTGTCGCCCGCAATAACAACAAGCCCGCCATGCTCAATCTCCTCCTGAAGCTCAACAATCGTGTTTACGCTAATTTCAGACGGATCAATAACCTGAAAACCAACACTAGGATTCACCTCGTTCAAAGTGCGGTTAAACTGTTCTGTAGATTTTAGTTCCATTATCGCCGTAACAGAAATCTTCTTGCTGACACCATTTTCACCAAAACTAGAAAGACTTCTTAAAAGCTCAATGTTTCCAAGATGTGAACCAATAAAAAGAGCCCCCTTGCCTTGCTCCAAATGCGCCTGAAGCGACTTTAAATCATCATTATGGGTCACAAGCTCGTTGTAATGGTAGTTTCCCAGCCAGCCTTCCATTTTTTCCATCACGCAAAGCGAAAAAGAAAGAATCTGCCTAAAAGGACTGATTTTTAATGGAATTTTTCCAGCGATAAATTCCTTCACCTGCTTCTGGTAATTTTTTGACTCAACCCTGCCACGCCTAGAAAATATATAGAAAAAAAACGCAATCGGATAAACCAGAATAAAGACAACGCCGGCCGGAAGTTTTCGCATCAAGCTAAAAACAAGCAAAAGCGGTTTATTAGAGGAAATAACTTCTTTTTCATCAGCCCAATGCAAAAGCTCTTCTGATTTATTTTTCACAGTTTCTCCGTTTTATTTTTCGGGCAACAAGAACCGGAAGCCTTAAAATCATTCCAATACAAAGACGGGCATAAGTCAAAGAAATGCGGAAATTATCACGCACCATCCTAAAGTTTGAAACGCCATCTTTTGGATAACTTATTTTTACCGATTCAGAAATCACAGGAACCCCTGCCCAGCACAAATGCACAAGAATATCAATATCGTAACCCATTCTGGCATCAAGAACCGCATGGCTTTTAGAAATTTTATAATACGGCTCAACAGGATAAATTCTAAATCCAATCATCGCATCCTTAATGCTCCAGTCCAAGGAAACAATATGAATCCAGCCGTTTGCAATTTTTCTTCCATTCACCCTGCGTGCCGGAGCGTTTTTGTCATATTCAGGATAACCACAAATAACCGCCTCCGGATTTTTCCTTGAAAGTTCCAGAAATCTTTCAACCCGCGTTGTGTCGTGCTGACCATCAGAATCAATCTGCAGAATGTGGGTCAAAGCCATCTCGTGCGCTTTCTGCAAGCCGCTTTCCATAGCCTTGCCCTTTCCACCGTTCTTTTTGCGTTCAACAACAGTTACAAGAGGATATTTTTTTTCAACACCGCGGATAAACGCCTTGTTTTTTTCATCATTTCCATCATCAACAACAATGACCGGAAACTCATACGGCAAAAGATTCTTTACAACATCCTCTAGCGTGGCACCGTGATTATAAACTGGAACAACAAATCCGTACTTCATAAAAAACTATTCGGGAATAACGCTAAAAGAACCGGAAGAATAAATATGCTCCGCATTTCCAGCATCATACATACTGAAAGAAACAGAACCCTTCTCAACTTTATGCTCAAGCTCAAGTTTAACATTTGAATCAGGAAGAATCGGCGCAGAAAATTTAATCCTTTTTATATGCGGAATGTAACGCTGCGTTCCAAAATATTTTCTGCAAAAACGCGTGATAATCTCAAACTGGGCAACCGCAGGCAAAAGTTTGAATTCCGGAAAATGTCCGTCAAAAAAATCACTTGCGGCAGGAATAACAAATTCCAGCGCAACTTTATTCTCTGCTTTCTCAAGCACTTTCTCGTTTTCTACGTTATGTAAGTTAGTCATTTTTCTCCCATAAAAAATCAATTTAGTATATCAAATTATTCACAATAAAGTAATTTACAATAAATTTACTCATTGAACATAGCCGCAATCTCATCCTTATGCTTTTTTCCCTGAACATCAACAGGAATTTTTTCCACAAAACGCCATTTTTTTGGCAAAACAACGTTTTCAAAATACTGCATAAGAAAATCGTGGAAAAATCTGTTTATATAAAATTTTTCTGTCTTTTCAAATTTCTTTTTACCTTCCGCATTAAGCACAAGAACCGCCGCAAGATACTGACGGACGTCATTCTGAAGCGCAATGACCTTCACATCCTCAACAAGTCCAGTCTGCAAAAGCCGGTTTTCAACTTCGGTCAAAGAAATCCTCTTTTCTTCTATTTTTACAATTGAATCTGAACGCCCTTTCAAAATAAAACGCCCATCATCAAAAAATTCCGCCAAATCAGCAGTCGCAAAACCTTCCGGATTTTTTATATACGGAGAAATAATGTGCAGACAGCCATCATCGCCAAGCCAAAGCCTAGCATTTGCAAAAGGCGTAAATTTCAACCCATCTTTTGACTGCTGACGGTACGCAATCCCCGAAGTTTCTGTTGAACCATAAACTTCAAGTGGACAAAACCCGAACACTTTTTCAGTTTTTTCCGCAAGTTCCGCTGAGCAAGCGCCCCCGCTCGTAAAAATCCACGGATTTTTCAACAAAAGTTTTTCTTCAATCTCCACGGTGCGCTTTAAAAACGCAGGAGTCGCGATAATCATATAATTTTCATCTGTAAGAATTTCAAATTCTTCCGGAAATTCAATTCTTTTCCGTCTAAAAGGAACACCCAGGGCAAACGGCAGGCTCATTCCAAACAGGAATCCGTAAATATGATGCTGGCTTACCGTTGTAACAAGTTTTCTAGAAGTAAATTCCTTGCCCCATTTTGAAATTACAAACGCATTGTCCTCTTCAAATTCCTTCATCCGCTGCGGAACGGCTTTCGGCTTTCCTGTTGAACCAGAAGTAAACATCATAATGCAGGTTTCCTCGCTATTTAAAACCGGCAAATCCCGGACAAATTTTTCATCCGGCTCAGGAGAATTTTCAACAAGCCCCGGAATCAAAGTTGCACCTTTAACATTCTGATCTGTTAAAAATTCAACACCAGGCTTTCTGATTTCCGCAATAAAACTTTCAGAAATGTTCTGCGTAAGAAGAATGTGTTTTTTACACTGAAGCAACGCGACAAACGCGCACAAAAAATACCAGTAATCCTCACAATGCAGAATCCAGTCACGCTCAGATTTTCCAGAAACAAATGCACGGATTTTTGCGCTGTCAACCAAAAAATCCTTCCACGTCTTATATATTTTTTTAGACCAGCAATCCTCATAACAAAGAATGTGGTCGTCTTTTCTAGAGTCAGCCTTAAATTTTGTAAAAGAAAAAGCTTTAATCATTTTTTTATCCACCATTTTCCGGACAATAAATTCCACCGCAAAAAGCAGCCCCATAAGAACATAAGAAATTCCGCCGTTATAAACAGACCAGATTTTGTCGTTCAGAACATCATTTCCAAAATCATGAAGCGCCGTAAAAGCGGAAACACTTCCATTCAAAATAAAAAAAACGCACCAAACAACTGTAACTTTTTTGCAGTAAGCGTTTACCTGCGGCTCAAAAGAAGAACCCTTTACCGATTTATCGCCAAGACACGCAAACCTAAAAATAATATTCGGCTTAAAGAACAAGGAAGAACCAAACACAAAAAGCATTGTCGCACTTATCACAACCGAATAAAGCTTCAGGAAAATCTTCTTGTTAAAAACAAAACAAAGAATTCCCGCCAATAAAAAAAGCGCCGAACTTAGCATTGGCCGCCAGTCTAGCGCTTTTTTTTCTGATTTAACGTCAGATTTGCGGCTGCCAGTCGCGCTCAAGAAAAAAGCACAGGCCAAGGCAACCACACAAAGCGACAAAATTCTTACCGGCATCTTAAATACAACAAGCATTGAAAAAACAAGAACCGGATAAACCGCCGCAACAACGTAAAAAAGAACTTTCAGGAACTTTTTCATTAGCCCATGTATGGAACAAGAACGTCTACAACATCCTGAACAGTTTTTACTGTCTTGAAAATTGCAGGATCAAATTTTGTACCAGCAGGCATAAATTCCTTCATTTTCTGAATCAAGTCAATTGAATCAATAGAATCAAGTTCAAGATCATCAAACAATGTCGCCTCTGGAGTAATAGATGCTTCATCAATTTCAAAATCTGATACAAGGATTCCCTTTAATTTTCCAAAAATCTCGTCTTTAGACATTTTTAACTCCTCTTGCCTGAGCAATATATTCAGCCAAAGCATCAACAGATGCAAAATGTTTTTTATTATCTGCACTTTCTGTAGAAAATTTAACACCAAAATGTTTTTTTAAACCAACGCCAAGTTCCAACGCATCAATCGAATCAAGTCCAAGACCGTCCCCGAACAATGGTTCTGAATCAACAATATTTTCCGGCTTTACATCTTCAAGCTGAAGTGTAGAAATAATTACTTCTTTTATTTCGTTTTTTAGTTTGTCCACTGCACGACTCACCTTTTTTTAGATTTTTACATTTTATAAAAGCAACAAGAAAAAAGCAACCCTAGAAAAAAATCTCAGGATGGGGAAAAGCCTTTCCCTCGTCCGCACTTCGTTGCGCCCTACCCTTTCTCCTAGGGGAACATTCCCCTAAAACCCCTTGTCGCGGTTTGTCACATACAAAGTGTCATTTTTATCAACTGCGGAATAAATCACCTCTTCCATTTTGTCGGTAAGACGCTTTGCCGCAATCGTTTCAGAGAGCGGAACGTATTCTTCAATTTTAATTTCCGGCAATCTTGAAAAATCATACACATAAGTTTCCGTGTGGTTGTACGACCAGAACGGATCGTGCTTTCCAAGTCCATACTTGTCGTTTCCGCCAACAAGAATCGGCTGAATTCCCGCCTTTGAGTAATACGCTATGCGGGCGGCACCTTTTTTGTACGGATTTTTTCCATGGCGTGGCGAACGCGTTCCCTCCGGAAAAATAATAACATTATTTCCTTCATCCAAAGTCTGTTTGCAAAGACCACAAAGCTCATCAAAATCAAGGGTATTCACAATGTAGCACTGCCTTATAACGCCGGCAAGAACAGTTTTTGCAAGTCCACCCCTGACAATGCAGTTCGCATTAGGCACAAGCGACATAATAAACACAAAATCCAGCATCGAAGGATGATTTGCAACAATCACCTTTCCGTGAATATTTCTGAACGCGTCTTTATCGTCAACCTTTAAATGCACAACACCTGTAAAACGCATAAAATTTATAAAAAAGCGGAACGACGCAGAAACAAAAGCCCTTGCCTTAATCTGAAACTTATGCTTATTGTGCTCAAAAATACGGATCCACGGAAAAACAAAAATCGCCAGAAAGACGCTTCCTGTTCCAAAGAAAAAATAAAAAAACAGCTTCATAAAAGCCGAATAGCCATACCAAAGAAAATTCTTTACTTTCGGCAATTCCTTGTGATTATATTTCTGACCAATCTCTTCTTTTGATTCTTCTGACATTTTTCTACCCGCAAATCCTTGCTAAAAATTCCGAAGGATTTTTTAAATTTTCTTCAAATTCCGTATAATTTATTGACAATGCCCCGTCTGATCCGGTTGCACTTAAAATACAAGAAAATGCTGTTCCTATATTATTTTCCGGCTGAAGTTTTCCGTACTGCTCCGGCACATATTCATCAGCATAGACAAAAACAATTTTTTCCTCGCCGCCAGAAAGGACAGGCGAAGCCGCACCCAAAAACGCAGAGCCAAAATCACCTTTGGAAGGATAAATAACCGAATAGCCGGCCTTTAATTTTAACGCCAATGAGGCAGCCGCAATCGGTGTATTAAAAACTGAAAGGCTAAAACCCGCCGGCAAAATCTCCGAATCTTCAATTATCCCCTTGTTAATAGTAAATTCCCGCTCGATTTCGCCACGCAAAGAAACAAAAACCTGTTTATAATCTTTAGATTCCGGAACATCCTCCAGCAAATCGTGCAAAACCTGAATTGTCATACGCGTAACCTGGCTCAGGCGACGCTTAAAAAGCGCATCAGCAAATTCCAGTTTGGGTTTTTCCTTTGGATTTTCAGATGAGGCCTGCCATTTATGCACATTTGAAACAAAAATTTCTTTCATCTATTTTTTTCTAAAAACCAAAAGAGAATAAGCATTTGAGCCAAGATTATGATGTGCGGTCTTAAGCTCAAACCCAGCCCTACAGACTGCATCCACAAGCTCTTCGTAGCGGTACATTTTACTGTTTCCGTTTGCAATGCAGGTAAAATAAAGCGACGTCGCCTGCAATGAATAAGCCGCAGTTTCAAAACGCTGTTTATCCCATAGCGGCTCAAGCACGTAGACATTTGTCTCCTCCGTTGCCGCCTCATGAACTTTTTTAAGAATTTTTGTAACCTGAGAAAGACTGAAACAGTCCAGGAACTGGCTCATCCAGACCGCATCAGGCGCCTTTGGAAGTTTTGTTTCCTCCGAAAGAACGTTTCCGGTGCAAAAACCGATTCTTTGCGCGAAACCGGCGGCAGCCGCATTTTTTTCCGCAACAGCCGTTTGCCCCGGCAAATCAACAATCGTCATCTTCACATCAGGATTATATCTGCAGCACGCAATAGACCACTTTGCCGTGTTTCCGCCAATGTCAACAATAGACTTTGGTTTTTCCGCAAAAACAATCGGAAGCGCCTCCGGAAATGCAATGTCGCTATAAAAATGGTCAAAATCAAACCATGATTTTTTCGCCTTTTCCGGTAGTGTAGAAAGCGCCTCATAAACAGTTGTCCACTTGTCGCCAAAAACTTTTAAGCCTTCTGGTTTTCCATTCAGGATTGATTCCTTTAATTTAAATGCACCTTCATAGCAAATATCATTTGAAAACCAGAAATTTACCTTTGTCAGATTATCCTCCAAAAGCATCCAGCCGATTTTTCCAAGCACAAATTTTTCTTTTTCGGCAGCCCCGGGAACAGAATCCTTGCTTAATTTTATAACCCCCATTCCAAGAGCCATCTCACAAAGCACACCAATTCCGTACTCACTGATTTTTGTTTTTTCAGACAATTCAGCACGCGCAATTCCAGCATCCCCGGCATTTTCTATCTCGGAAAGAATTCCTGTTTCAAGCATTGTCCTAATTGCCTGATATGTTAACGGCGCAAAAGCAATTTTCTGAGCCTCGAATTTTGCATCCACAGCGCGAATATTGTCATTTTTAAATTTTCCGTAATCAAAAAAAGAAGAGTCCATCAAAAAACCACCCAAATAAATATGTTCAACTGTAACACGGATAAAAAAAATTTACCACAGCATTTGCAGACCGTCTTTTTTATACTGCTCAAACTTTTTATCTTTGCTTATAAGAATCAGGTTGTTGCGGATTGCCGTGTGAATCAAAAGCCTGTCAAAAGGATCCCGGTGCTCTTTTTTTAGCGGAAGTTCAGAATATGTTATAAAATCGTAGGGCTCGGTAACAAGAATCGAAAAATTATACTCATCCGCGATGTTCGGAAGATGATATATTTCAAGATTTCCCAAATCCAGTTTTTTTAACTGATATTTTATCGCGATTTCCCACAGACTTATTGAACTTAAGAAAATTTCATTTTCAGCATCACTTATAGCATCATAAACTTTCTTAGATAATTTTTCCGCGCTTCTGAACGACCATATAAAAGCGTGTGTATCAAGCAAATATTTCATACAAGCGGCTCCACTTCATCCAAAGAATTTACGCCCAGGAATTCCTCAAGCGTAATTTTTCCATCACCAACTTCTGTAAATGTCCCCTTGTAAGTTCCAAGAAGCCTACGTTTTTTCTTTGCCTTTTCAACCCCGGTTATGCGGGCAACAGGCTTTTTTGAACGTCCATACAGGATTTCCACATCATTTCCAGCCTTAATCTGCTGCAAAACCATGGAAAACTGAGCCTTTAAATCTCCAACTGTCATCTGTAACATAGTTTTCCCCCTATACTATACAAAATAATACAAGAAAAATTGACAACTTGTCAAGAAAATTCGTGTCAACTTGACAAGTTTTTTTTTGGACTGAATATTTTACTGGACAAGCCAGAGTTGCGGGCGGCGTTTGAGCCCGCAGAGGGGATAGGCCGCAACGAAGTGCGGACGCAAGGGGAGACTTCCCCTTCATTATTTGTTTTCCTATTTATATTCCTTTAATTGACAGTTAACCGTATAAAATGTAGTATTTCAGATACTAATATCTATCTCTTTTGGAGTAAAAATCAATGGCTACAAAGTATGTTTACTTTTTTGGTAACGGCGACGCTGAAGGTGATGAATCAATGCGTCCTATCCTTGGTGGTAAAGGTGCTAACCTTGCTCAGATGGCAAAGGCTCCTTTAAGTCTTCCAGTTCCACCGGGATTCACAATTTCTATCGATGTTTGTCAGGAATACTACAAGCTGGGAAGAAAATATCCTGCTGAACTTGCTGCACAGGTTGATGAATATCTTAACAAACTCGAAACTGTATTCGGCAAAAAGCTTGGCGATGAAAACGATCCGCTTCTTGTATCAGTTCGTTCTGGTGCTGCTGAATCTATGCCTGGTATGATGGATACAATCCTCAACCTTGGTCTTAACGATAAATCTGTTGTTGGTCTTGCTAACAAAACTAACAATCCTCGCTTTGCATGGGACGCTTACCGCCGCTTTATCCAGATGTTCGGTGACGTTGCTATGGGCGTTGAACACGCAAAATTTGAAGCAATCATTGATGAAGTAAAAGCTGTTCGCGGCATCAAGGAAGATACAGACCTTACAACTGAAGAACTTCAGACAATCGTTGCCAAGTACAAGGAAATGTACAAAAAAGAAAAGGGTGAAGATTTCCCTCAGAATCCAAAAGACCAGATGTGGGCTGCTATCGGCGCTGTATTTGGTTCTTGGATGAACGAACGCGCTATCATTTACCGCAAACTTAACAACATTGACGAAAATGTTATCAAGGGTACTGCTGTAACCGTTATGGCAATGGTATTCGGTAACATGGGTGAAACTTCTGGTACTGGTGTTGCGTTCAGCCGTGACCCTTCTACTGGTGAAAACCACTTTATGGCTGAATATCTTATCAATGCTCAGGGTGAAGACGTTGTTGCCGGTATCCGCACTCCAATGGATATTTCCGCACTTGAGAAACAGCAGCCGGAAATCTTTAAGGAAATTTCTACAATCCGCGACCGACTTGAGGCTCATTACCGCGATATGCAGGATATGGAATTCACTGTTCAGGAAGGAAAACTCTTCATGCTTCAGTGCCGCAACGGTAAACGAACTGGTCCTGCAGCTGTAAAGATGGCTGTAGACATGGTTGCAGAAAAAATGATTACAAAAGAAGAGGCTCTTCTTCGCGTAAAGCCAGATCAGCTTGACCAGTTGCTGCACCCGCAGTTTGATTCAAAGGCTCTTAAGGCTGCAAAACCTTTGGCTTCTGCGCTTAACGCTTCTCCTGGAGCTGGTTGTGGCCAGATTGTATTCACAGCAGAAGAAGCTGTTGAATGGGACAAAGCCGGAAAGAAAGTTATGCTTGTTCGCAAGGAAACTTCTCCAGATGACATCGCAGGTATGTATGTTGCTCAGGGTATCTTGACTTCTACAGGTGGACGAACATCTCACGCTGCCGTTGTAGCTCGTGGTATGGGAACTCCTTGTGTTTGCGGTTGTTCTGATGTTGTATTTAGTGGAAAAGACACTGTTACAATCGGTGGAAAGAAATTCAAGAAAGGTGACTTTATTTCTATCGATGGTTCAACAGGTAACGTATACGGTGAAGTAATTCCTGTAACTCCAGCCGCTGTTTCTGGCGACCTTGAAACATTCCTTGGCTGGGCTGATGAAGTTCGTGCCTCTTCTGTCCGCACAACTCCATCTGGAAAAACTGTTAAGGGATTTGAAGTTCTTGCAAACGCTGAACAGAACGAGGCTCCACAGGCATTCCGCTTTGGTGCCGCTGGTATCGGTCTTTGCCGTACAGAACATATGTTCTTTGAAGAGCCAAAACTTACTTCTTTCCAGAAGATGATTATTTCTGACTCAACAGAAGAAAGAAAAACAAACCTTGCTGCGATTCTTCCACTTCAGAAGAAAGACTTCTATAATATCATCAAGACAATGGAAGGACGCGCTGTAACAATCCGTCTTTTGGACCCGCCGTTGAACGAATTTGTTCAGGCTGAAACTCCTGCTTTGGCAAAAGCTTTGGCTAAGAAACTTGGCGTAAAGGTTGACTTCATTGAAAAGAAATATGCTGAATTGAACGAACACAACCCAATGCTTGGTCACCGTGGTTGCCGTCTTGCAATTACATATCCAGAGATTTATGAAATGCAGGTTGAAGCTATTGCTTTGGCTACTGCTCAGGCTGAAAAGGAAGGTCTTAAGCACGATGTTCGCATCATGATTCCAAACGTAACTACATTTGCTGAATTGAAGCAGATTCGTGCTCAGGCAGAAGCTGTAATCGCAAAAGTAAATGAATCTGAAAAGACTTCATTGAAGTTCCAGATTGGTTCTATGATTGAATTCCCACGTGCGGCTGCTACTGCTGACAAAATTGCTGAATATGCAGACTTCTTCTCATTCGGTACAAACGACCTTACACAGACAACATTCGGATTTAGCCGCGATGACTATTCTAAGTTCATTGATTCTTACTTGGATCAGAAAGTTCTTCTTCAGGATCCATTCAAGACTTTGGATGAAGACGGTGTTGGCGTAATGATTGGTCTTGCAGAAGAAAAGGGACGCTCAGTTAAATCTGACCTTCACCTTGGAATCTGTGGTGAACACGGTGGTGATCCGGCTTCTATCGCACTTTGCTACAAGCTTGGCTTGAACTACGTTTCTTGCTCACCATTCCGCGTACCAGCTGCTCGATTGGCCGGCGCACAGGCTGTAATTAAAGCCTCAAAATAATTACTGAAAAAACTTGCATTTGCTGAGGAATCTTCCTTTTGCAAAGGCAATGCCTGTGCGATTAGCAGCTCTGCCGCGACGTGCCCAGGCCGTAATTAAGGTATCAAAATAACAAACTGATAGTACAGAAGAATTTTTTTTGCAATATCAGTTTTCATCAACAGAAGTATTCCGTAGCATCCCCAGAAGGTTATGGATTAACTAAAATCCCGCAAGGAAAGTTTTTTCTTGCGGGATTTTTTTTTGCCAGATTAATTTTTTTAATATGGCGAATGTCGATTTTTTGTCTGAATGATTGAAATTGAATACAGGGGAAGAAAAAGTAAACGACAACCGAGCCATTCGGTGAGATAGCCTAGTCCGACACATTGTTACGCTCCGGGTAAGATAGATTGCTATCTAGCGAATTAACGTGCTTTTTCTGGTAACTCATTCAATTACTTTATTAAATCGACAAAAATCGACATTGACCGAATAAATATTTTATGATTTTCTAAAAACAATTGTTGCGGCGGAAAAATCAAAAATTTTTAATTCTATCAAAAAACTG
>CAVGBY010000061.1:0-11768 GCA_963627355.1 uncultured Prevotella sp.
ACACAAATATGTAATAATATTTTTTTTAGACAACCACTAACAAATCAGTTAACTTCAAAACTTGACAAATTAAAATTCTAAGGTGAAAATCGAATAAGGAGATTTATATGAAGAAAAAAATCGCGATGTTATTTTTATGTTTGCTGGCTTTTCTTATTACAAGCTGTGATGAAGTTTTGTCGGTTGTAACTGCCAACGAAAACGGAGAAAAAATTGTGAACAATTATATTTCACTTTTTGGCGATACAGTCTATGATGAATCTGTTTCTATGAAAAACTGGCAGACTGGTGACATACTTAACGAAAGTGGCATTGACACAACAAATTTGCTTTTTAAAATCGAAAATAAAAAAGATCACCTTGTAGTTTTGGGCGACAAAGAAGTAGCTGTTGAATTAAGTTTTTTTGACGGCGGATACAAATACAAACTGTTTGCCTCATCAGATTCAATGAATAATGCGTTCAGTAATATCTTTTAGTTCGGAGTTTAGTGAGGAAAAAAAATGAAACATTGTATAGAAATTTTAGCGCTAAGTTTAGCAATGACAATGATAACTGTTTCTTGCACAAAAAAGCCTCTCACTCTTGATAAAGAAATTTCGATGAAAACATTGCTGAATGCAAGCGACAAAGAAATCAAGGAGCTTGTTGTGAAAGAAGCATCTGAAAAAGCGAACATCGAAGCAGACAAACTCGAAATCGAATACGTTTTACGTGATAAAGAAAATCAATCTATTGTTATAAAAAGCAAAATAAAACAAGAATAACTCCACAAAAAAAAGCTGTCTAACTTTTTAGACAGCCCCCTTTTTTATCACAAGCGATTATTATTCACTCCACTTCTTAAAAATCAGACTTGTGTTGATTCCGGCAAACGCAAAATTGTTGCTCATTACGTATTCCGCGTCGATTTTGCGGCCTTCATCCTTGATGTAGTCCAAGTCGCCACATTCAGGGTCAATATTCTTCAAGTTCAATGTCGGGTGGAACCAGCCCTCGTTCATCATGTTGATTGTAAGCCAGGCCTCAACCGCACCGCACGCGCCCAAAGTATGACCGATATACGATTTTGTTGAAGAAATTGGAACTTTTCTGCCAAAAACGCGGGCTGTCGCAGTTGTTTCCGCAATATCACCGTGATGGGTTGAAGTTCCATGCGCATTTACGTAAGCAATATCATCAGCCTTAAGATTAGCCGAATCAAGCGCAAGCTGCATACAGATTCCCATTGTCTCGCTGTTCGGCGAAGTAATATGAGTTCCGTCCGTGTTTGTTCCAAAGCCAACAATTTCCGCATAGATTTTTGCGCCACGTTTCACAGCGTGCTCCAAATCCTCAAGAATCAAAGTTCCTGCGCCTTCACCAATAACAAGCCCGTCGCGGTCCTTATCAAAAGGACTAGGAGCCGTTTCCGGATGCTCATTGCGGATAGAAGTAGAGCCGAGCTGGTCAAAAATCGCGGCATCCGGCGGACAAAGCTCTTCCGCGCCACCGGCAATCATCATATCCTGCAAGCCATTTTCAATTGTCTCATACGCATAACCAATCGACTGCGAGCCGGAAGTGCAAGCCTCGCTCGTTACAATCATTCGGCCTTTAAGCTGATAAGTTACTTCAATATTCGCGGCGCAAGTATGCGGCATACATTTAATATAGGTAGAAGAATTTACTTTTGCAGTGCAGCGGTCTTCCATAACGCTTGTAAGTTCCTGAATCGAATCAAATGACCCCATAGAAGAACCATAAGCAACACCAGTTCTGCCGTTTTTACATTCATCAACGATTGTGCCATCTTCATTCAAAAGACCGGCCATCTGCAAAGCCAGCTGCGAAGTATGATAAGAAAGAAGAGCAACTCGCCCCATTCCGCGGACCAGTTTTCTAGGATATTTAGGAAGTTCCCCTTTTGCAGGACAAGCAAGATGAGTGTTCATTCCCTGAATATCATGCCATTCTTCCATATTTTTAATGCAGTTTTTATACGATTTAAGCTGCTCAAACGCCTCTTCCCAAGTCTGACCAAGACCGCTAATCATTCCAGCGCCAGTAATAACAACACGCCTTTTTCCGTTTGGTTTTGTAAAATTCATATCTGTTTCCTTTTTTCCATTTTTAGCCGGGGAAATTCTTCCCTACGTTCGGAACTCCGTTCCTCACTACTCAGGATAAGCTGCTACGCATCTCATCCTGACTCGCTTTCTCCATCTGCCGGGGAAAGTCTTCCCCTCGGTCGCACTTCGTTGCGCCCTACCCCTTCTAACGGGGCTCAATCGCCGCCCCGTAACGCCCCGCTCAAATCGCTCGGCACATACATTAAAGTTTAATGTAATAAACAAAAAAAATCTATATAACGAATAATTTGCTCATATAGCCGAGCAATATTGCCTATGATTTTAACATTTCAACCCAATGATATTCTTCAAATCCTCGTAACTTGAAACATGGTCATATCTTACACCGCTTGTAGAAACAACATTGAAAAGTTTTTTGGCACATTCAATTTTGTTATGTTCAATCTTACGGAGCTGCATATCCTCAAGGCTTCCCTTTGTTTCCGCAACAAAAAAAACATGCCTTACCTTGTCTTTATCAAAAGCAATAGCCCAGTCCGGAGCGTAATTTCCTACTGGAGTTGGAATCTGGAATGAACGAGGAAGTTTTGCATAAACTACAACTTCTGTCGCCGCCTCAAGATCTGCCGCAAATTTCCATTCAATGCTTTCTTTTCCGCTTCCATCAGTAAAGATAAGGTTCTGGATTGCTTTTTCAGAAACAAAAGGTTCTTTATCAGGAAGTTTTCCGGCTGTAAAAATACTTGAATCGTAAGTGTCAGAAAGCTCATGATATTCAATATGTTCAACAATCTTAGTTGATTTCTGCGCATTGATAATATTTATTACATCACGGATAAATTTTTCGGGATTAAATCCAAACTGTTCAGTTTCTTTAACTGTAAGCTCGCTTAAGATAGCGGCGACGGTCTTTCTTGTTAATTTGCATCCTTTTGCAATATCGCCTACAAGATCATATTTTGCGGTGCTAGCGACAGCTCTGCTCAACAATTTTGTTTCTGTTGCAGATCCGCCAAATGATGTTCCTGAACGAACTTCTGCTTCATCAATATTTGACTTCTGCCGGCCTATTTCCAGCGTATAACGCATAGGACTAACCTTAAGGTCTTTCTTAATTGCTTCTACAGCATTTTTTATAAGCTCAGCGCTGTCAAAATGGCAGGTATATGTGTACTTGTGGTTAATCTTATTCCAGAGTTCCTTGAAAATATCCTTTTCAAAGTTTTTGTTCAAAGGATTTCCCTTATCGTATTTTGGTCCCTGGGCATTATCAACCATGTCTTTAAGGACAGACGGATTGTAAATAGCCTGAATAAGTTTATGAACCTGAGCAAAAATCTGAGATTTTGCCTCTGCGTTTTGCTGAATCTCCATCGGAAATGTCTGAATCAGATTATCCCCGAACCCCTGAATGTTTCCGCTTTCTACAGCGTCTTTATAAACGTCCGTAAGTTTGTCTTCATCATCAACATAATCATTTTTAGAAAGATATTTGTTAATGATTTTTGCCTGGCGCTCATCAATTTCAAAATCTTTTCCGCAAATGTTAAGATGCTTTCCCGTAAAATATGCCACATCCGCAATCTTTGGTCTTGAATCTGAAAGTTCCGCGGCAATGTCTTTCTGCAATCCATCAACAAAATCGCGGTAACTTTCGCTTGCAATAACAGTCAGAGTATTTACTGTATGAACATTATCGCCCAATGATTCCTTATCCTGCCTTGTTCCGTCCTCATTTACGCAAAGGCGCATGCCTCGCCCAACTTCCTGGCGGCGGCTTATGTTATTGTCAGAATGTTTTAGAGTACAAATCTGGAACACATTAGGATTATCCCAACCTTCACGCAACGCTGAATGAGAAAAGATAAAGCGAATCGGCATATTAAAATCCAGAAGAAGATCTTTACGCTTTAAAATCAAATCGTAAGTTGTAATATCTTCATCACTTTCGCCTGTTGAATCTGTAAGTTTACCTTTCTTATCGCGGCTGAAATAACCTTCATGGCATGGACCGATATTCTCAGAAGACGGAAGCAGAACTTTCTGATAATAGCTGTCGGGGGCAATATCAACAAAGTCGTTCATTACAGTTTTATATTCTTCCTCGAACATTTTTCCGTATTCACCTAAAACTTCATTGCCGTCATCATCATAGGAGCGGTATTTTGCAACTTCATCAATAAAAAACAGCGAAAGAACTTTTATTCTTAAGCCCTGGTCATAGAACTCTTTTTCCTTTTCAAAATGGCTGCGGATTGTTTCGCGAATCTGAACACGGCGAATATCTTTTTCAGAAACCTCGCCTGTCATTTCACCAATTTTAAGGACTGTAGAATCTGAATTATTGCTTACAGGAATATTGAACCGCACAGAATTAGTTTCAGGATTAATCTCTGCAACATAGATTCCCTTATATTCCGGAAGTCCATTCGATGCAGTATCAAGCTTGTCTCCTGTAGAAAACTTAACAGGAAGCCGCCTGATTCCCCCGTTCTGCTTTACTTCAATCTCAAGTTTTACAACCGGAGCCGCATGAGGGGAAAGAATTATTGAATCTGCATAAATATAAGTATTTGTTCCTGCAATGTTTTCAAGCTTAAAGCCTTTTACTTCAATCTTCTTTACAAGCTTCTGATTATAGGCATCCAAAGCGTCCAGACGATAAACAAGATTGTGCCGGATTTTATGAGTTGCAGAATAATTTATTACAAAAAGTGGAGAAAACTGGACAAGGGCATTTTGAGTTTTATCTCCGCCCATTTTCTGAGGCTCATCAAGAATCAAAATTGGGTGGTTTGCCGCAATCACATCAATTGGACGGCGGCTGGCAAACTCATCACGCTTTGTGTAGATAATACGGGCAGCCTCGTTACCTTTTCTGCCTTCAACATTCTTGTCTTTATTAAGAGAAGAATTAAAAGCCTGGGTATTGATAATCATTACATTTATGTCGCTGCCGGAAGAATACTGATCAATCATATTCAGCCGCTTGGAATTGTAGATAAAGAAACGGATTTTCTTTCCATAATATTCCATAAAGTGATCCTGAGTGTACTCAAGACTTTTGTAAATGCCTTCTCGTATGGCAACGGAAGGAACAACAATCATGAACTTTGACCAGCCGTAAACCTTGTTTAACTCATACATTGTCTTAGTGTAAACATAAGTCTTTCCGGTTCCGGTTTCCATTTCTATATCAAAACTAGGCACACCAGCCGTGCGTTCAATTTTATCCGAATGAATTATAAAGTTTTCGTCCTGGATTTTATGAATATTTTCAAGCAAGTCTTTTTCACTTAAACAGATTTTTGCATTTCTATATCCGTTTTCTTCAAGGTCAAGCTCTGCCTCTTTTCCATCACCTTTATCACGAAGATACAAAACTTTATCAGCAAACTGCTGCCCTTCAAAGCATTTAACAAGAGAATCCACAGCCTGGGTCTGATATTTTTGTATTTTAAAGTTGAATTTCATAAGCTATTCCTTAATCTGCCAGTGTCCGCTAAAACCGCTTCCCATTTCCATTAAAAAATCACGGATATGAGAAAGAATCGCACTTTCAAGTTGAGTTTCACTATAATCGTTACAAGAAAAACCTAAGAACTCTGCAATGACAGGACTTTTCAAAAGTTCAAATTGAGAACTTTTAAATGACTTTGTTTTTTCTTTCATCTCTGCAATGACATTTTCTTTTTCAGGAGAAAGCAAAAGACGTTTATAATATTGAGTTGCAATATTTCTATCCAAGGTGCGCACTGACCACATCTGCTCATTTGCCTCTTTAAGATACCAAAGCCTTGCATTTTCATCAGCAACAGACAAAAGCCTCCTAAAATGAGACCAAGTCAAATTGTGAACACACGTGTTCACAATCTCAAAATCCTTAAAGTTCAGATAAAATTTTCTAAAATATTGAAGATTCCGCTTGTTATATGAATTACCATATTTTCTTACAAGACGACTAGAAAGAAGTTCTATGATTTTTTCACCGTAAGATGCTCTGTCCTCTCCCTTTTGTTCCTGTTCAACTATACTTTTTCCAATATTCCAGTAAGTAGCAACAATAATTGAACTTACGGCAGAATTTGCAGATGATATAGCTTTTTGAATAAAAACATCAATTTCATTTACAAAACTATTTTCTAAAGTTTTCATTTCCTTTTCCATTCCTCCCCCCCCCTACAGAACTTTGCGGATTGTTTCCGGGCTGAATGTGGCAAAAATCTGCTCAAAGTTGGTGACCAGGCTGTCGCTTGCAAGGGAAGAATCTTTTGTTACAAAGTAATAGGGCTTTTCTTTTGCAATTTTTGTGATTGTTTCTTCTGTAACGTCTTCATCAAAGCAGGCGGCAAGATAGTTTTTTTCAACATAGTAGACAGTTTTGCCGTCTATCTTTTTTACTTCGATTTTACTGCTGAGCATTATGCCTAAGTCCAGCATTACCTGAAAAAGCAAGTCTTCTGTGCCGCGGTCGCCTTTTATATTGTCTTTGAACAAATCCTGTCTGTCTAAATGGTCCGGAGTGTAGTAGACGTCTTCCATGTTGGATGAGTCGCATTTTAGGACGCGGAAGCCTGTGTCGAGTGCGGAAGTTGTAAGGGTATTTTCTTCTTTGATTTTTTTACCGGCACGGCGGATGCGTTCCTTGCCGATTTCGCAGATATTCTTATAGCCGGCCTTAAAGGCTTCTGATTTTTCATCGCAAAGTTCCGGGAGTTGAACCATGATGAACTTACGGTTGCCGCCATCTTCTACGTTTAACTGCATTACGGCGTGTGCGGTTGTGGCACTGCCGGAGAAAAAGTCGAGAATGATGTCATCATCCTCTAGATTTGCCATTTTCAAAAATCTACTAATAAGTTCTGGAGATTTTGAATAATCAAAACAAACTTTACCAAAGAGTTTTTTTATAACATCTGTTCCATTTCCAACATCATCAATCCATGTCGTATATTTTTTTGTATTCTCTTCCCCCTCTAAAGGTGCAAATATTTTTTCATAAGCGATCCATTTTCCCCACTTATTTTTTTGAAATTCAATTCGACCTTCTTTTTGAGCATTAGCAAGGTTGCTGGCGCCCCAGCGCCAGCGCCCTTGAATTTCAATAAATTCAAGGGCGCTGGACTTATCTTCTTCGTATATTGTTGGATATACATCGGTTCCATCAGGAGCTTTTATTGGATAATAAAGATTTGGTCTATTTTCTCTTAAACTATTTGACCCCCATTTTCGCAGTAATTGAGTTTTATAAAAGCGTTTTTTTTCTTCATCATATTTCGGAAAAACTTCACCAGTTTTTATTTCTTCACCTGCCTCAAAATTTGATATATCTTTTGCGTAACATAAAATATACTCATGTATAATTGCATAATATTTACTATCTTGACGACCGCCACTTCTTCTCCAATTTAAAATTGCAACAAAATTTGACTCTCCAAACACCTCATTACATACCTTTTTAAGGTTATCCACCTCATTATCATCAATACTTATAAAAATCACCCCATCATCGCTCAGCAAATCCCTTGCCAGTTTAAGCCTTGGGTAAATCATATTAAGCCAGTCGGTATGGAACCTTCCGTTGCTTTCAGTGTTCAGCGTCATGCGGTCTACCAAAAGGTTTCCTTCTTCGTCGTAGTTGCCGCTCTTAGTTTTAAACTCTAAGCCTTCAGTGCTAAAGTCATCCTCATAGACAAAGTCGTTTCCCGTGTTGTAGGGCGGGTCAATGTAGACCATCTTGATTTTGCCAAGATATGTTTCCTGCAAAAGTTTTAATACTTCCAGGTTGTCGCCTTCTATGTAAAGGTTTTGTGTATTGTCAAAATCAACACTTTCGCTCCGGCACGGCCGCAGAGTTTTGTTTATAGGAGCATTTGCCGTAAGAATCGCCTGCCTTTTGTCCGGCCATGTAAACTGGTAGCGTTCCTCACGGCCTTCAACAAGGCCAGCAGAAAGCTCCTGCTTTAGCATATCAAAGTCAACTTTATGAACAATTTTACCGTTTTCATCTTTTGCTTCTGTAACACAATTTGGAAAAAGTCTTGCGATTTTTGCTATGTTTTCGTCAGTTTTGTCTAGTGAATGCATTTTTAAGTGTTCTGCCATTTTTAGTTGTCTCCTACAAATTATTTAATTCTTCCTCAAGTTTTGTTTTCTTGCACGTAAATAAAATTCTTTTTAAAAAACATAAAAACTTCCATTTTTGTAAATTTTTAATTTAAAAAATGGAAGTTTTTCAGAAGCTACAGATTGACTTTTAAGGAATCGAAAAAGAAAACAATGTGGTAAAAAACTTTTTGTCAGCTTAATTTTTCACGTTCAAGACTTAGCCAACCATTCCGCCGTCAACTGTAATCACCTGACGGGTTATGTATGAAGCGCCTTCGCTAAGCAGGAACACTGCGGCGGCGGCAATTTCTTCCGGTTTTCCCATGCGTTTCATCGGGATTGTGCTGAGCATTATCTCTTTTGCCTCTGGAATAATATTTGCGGTCATTTCTGTTTCAATCGCGCCAGGGGCAATAACGTTGCAGGTAATATTTCTTCCGGCAAGCTCAACAGCCAATGCTTTTGTAGCGCCGATAATTCCCGCCTTAGAAGCAGAATAATTTGACTGCCCGCGGTTTCCGATAATTCCGCTTACAGAAGCCATTGTAATAATTCTTCCGCCACGCTTGTTTTTTCGGCTAGCCATAGTCATAACAAGCGGCTTTAAAACGTTGTAAAAACTGTCAAGGTTTGTGTGGATTACTGAATCCCAGTCGCTGTCTTCAAGACCGACAAAAGTGTTGTCACGGGTAATTCCTGCGTTATTGATAATTCCCCAAAGAATCTCGCCATTTTCCGCAAGCTTAGAAGTCATTTCTCCAAGTTTTGCCTTACAGTCCTCGCGGTCAGAAACATTGAACTGAATCAACTCTCCGTTTCCTCCGGCCGCTTTTATTTCTGCAAGAGTTTCTTCCGCGCGGGCCTTGTTTCCATTGTAATGGCAGATAACATAATATCCGGCTTTTGCCGCCTCAACAGCACAGGCACGGCCAATTCCGCCAGAAGCACCAGTTACTAAAACTTTCTTATTTTCGTTCATATCTTCCCCTTAATTTATTTTTTATAAAATTATAATTTTCGCCTTATGCGACTATTCAGACTTTCCTTTGAACATCGCAAGCATATCTTCTGTTTCCATTACGGTAATCTTTGCCGTTGCGGCAGGCTCTGTATCACCAACTGAGGCAAAAAGACTGCACAGATAGCGATAAGTATGAGTTTCTTCATCACGGTAATCTTCCGCAATCTTCATCTGGCAAGTTGAGCCGTTCTTTAAAAATCCGACAGAAGCCTTAAAATCAACAACGCTCAAAATCATTCCCGGAAGAGGAGTTCGCCCTTTGATTTTATTCGTGATTCCTGTAAGAGCCGAAATTCCCTGGGCCATAAGCTCAAATCCCGCCCAAGTCGGAACACCGTCAAATTCCTCCTCGTAAAAAATACAATCTTTTGTAATGTCATATTCACTTGTGATTGTATGTTTTTCAACATCATGCTGAGTAACCCGGCTCAGCAAAAACATCTTTCCCTTATGCGGAAGATAATTTATAAGCTCATCGTGGTCAATAAACTGAGCCACATTCTTAGGTTCTACGTCTGCCATTTTTACCCCTATTTTATTCCGATTATCAGACTGGAATTTGCACCGCCAAAAGCAAACGAATTGCTTAAACAGATTTTTATTTTTCCAGAATTTTTACTATTTTCATCAACAATATTCAATTCAGGAATTTCAGAATCTTGCTGCTTATCCCAAACTTGAACCGGAAGTTTTATTTCATCTTTTCCGTAATTTTTTTCAATGCAAGCATAGCAGATTGCGGCCTCAAGCGCTCCCGCCGCCCCCAGCGTGTGTCCTGTAACAGGTTTTGTTGTGCTTGCCGCAACCTTATTTTTTCCAAAAACTTCAGAAACCGCTTTTGCTTCCATGCTGTCGTTGTATTTTGTGCCAGTTCCATGAAGATTTAGGTAATCAACATCTTCCGGGCTGATTCCTGCAAACTTCAGGGCATTTTCCATCGCACGTCTTGCTCCGTCACCTGTCGGGTCTGGGCTTGTCATGTGGTATGCGTCCGCAGATTCACCATAACCCAAAAGCTGAACCGGCAGTTCATCCTGAAGAATCTCTTTTGTCATCACAAAAAAAGCCCCGGCTTCGCCTAAAGTTATTCCGTGCCGGTTTTTGCTGAAAGGATTTGTGATTTCAGAAGAAATCGCCTCCAAAGAATCAAACCCCATAAGAACAGTGTCGCTTGCAATATCAATTCCGCCGGCAACAACCGCCTCGCAGATTCCAGAACGGATAAGTTCCGCCGCCTTGATTATCGCGCCCGCGCTGGAAGAGCAAGCCGTTTCAAAGGCAAGCGACGGGCCTTTTAACCCATATTTTTCACTGATAAAAGAAGCAACATAATCCGCGCCCTGAATCTCAAGCGCATAATCGTCAGAGAATTCACCGCGCGCAAAATATTCCCTGTGTCCTGCAACCGAAAATTCCGTTCCATTGTCGCAAGAACCAACGCAAACGCCGACTTTTTTTTCACCGTATTTATTTTTTACAAGTTCAATTTCGTCTTCAAGCTGGCAGACAGTCTGCTCCTCAATTTGAATAATGCGCATATCGTAACGCCCGCTAGACTTTTTCAGAAAAGAATCAGCAATCCGCGCCGCAAAAAATTCCTTGCCGTTCAACGCCTTTACGCGGCAAATTCCTTTCTGGGAACCAGAAACAACATTTTCCCAAAGCTCGTCAATATTATTTCCAGCGGCGCAAAAAACCGCAGGCTTAGAAAAATAAACCGGAACCAACTATTCAACCTCCTGAAGGACGTACTCGTAGCCGCGAAGTTTATTTTTTATCACAATGCTTTCCGCTGTCTTTGTTATCTCTTCAATCAAAAATGGTCCGTTATAGATTTTGCGTTTTTCAGAGTCTTCTGTTTTTTCAACAAGCATTTTCATCTTTATTGACTTTAACAGTTTCTGAATTGAATGGACTTTATAGTAAGCAAACTGAAGGTCGGCAACAATATATTCCGATTTTAAATTTTCCGGAAAAACCGGGGAATCAAAAGAAATATTTTCACCATCGTAAAAAAGCGTTCCCATTCCAGTTCCAAAATCATTGAACATAGAAAGGAAAATCTCGTTTTCATCAGCCTTTAGATAAGCCAGAAAAGCCATTGTGTTGTCGCCAAAAGTCGCAGTCAACAATTGCTCGCTGTCAATATTTTTTTCAATATCAAAAGGAGGAAGAAGATACAGTTTCTTTATATTCGTTATGTAAATTGGCTCAATGTTAGAATTGCCAATTATTTTTGTACTCGTGCAGCCAGAAAACAAAACCCATGCCGCAAGAAACAAAAAAAATACCCTTACAAAATGACACTTTTTCATATTTTGTAAAGGTATTGTAAATTTTATAGGCTCTTTAGTCAAATCGCACAACTAACATTTTTGTTTTGCATCCATTTTTTCAATAATTGCATCAAACAGATTGTCTATAACGCAACCAACAAACGCAAAAAAGACTGTTCCAATGATAATGCTAAGAAATATAATTATATAAAACATAAAAAACCTCCGGAACAAATAAACTCTCTCCGCAATTCAAAACTAGTTAAAAAAGTATGCGCAGACCGCTACAAC
>CAVGBY010000062.1:0-11743 GCA_963627355.1 uncultured Prevotella sp.
GCAAAAAGCGATTTAAAGCGGGTCATAACGGAGTCAATCTCGCCGTTTTTTACATCCTTGCAGAACTGAGACACACAAAGAGAGCTGGAGTCTTGCGTCGTCTGCGTAAAATACGGAACAAGGCAGTCCAAGAAACTGTAGCGCACCTCATCATTCGGGTAGCCAAGATGATATTCCTGGTACATTGAATCATAACTTTTTATCGTCAAGTAGCCTGTCTGGTAAAAAAGCGGAACAGGATTCGGGTTGTCACTTCTGTAATCCTGCAAGGCCAACTGAGTGGCACAAAGTTTATCTGTTGAAAAGTTACGCGGGTCAAAATCAGATTCCTTTAATTTTTTAAGCAGAAACGTCGGCGTGCCGCTAGAAAACCAGTAAGTGCCAAATTCCTTCTTAAAAAACGCGTTTATCAGGCTGAAAGGATTATAAAGCCCTTCCCCATTCGGATGAAAACGGTAGCCGTCGTACATTCGTTTTAGCTCTGAAAGACAGACTTCGTATGAAAGGGAAACTTCTTCCGAAAGCTCTTGTATTTCCGGTTTTAAGGAATTTTCCATTTCGGTTTGGGTAATTCCGCAAATCGTGGAATATTTTTTATCAAATGAAATATCGTTCAGCTGGTTCAAATCAGAAAAGATTGAAACCTTGCTGAATTTTGTAACGCCTGTGATAAAAACAAAGTGCAGATGCTCGTCGCAGGACTTTAAGTTCCCGAAAAACCCTTTAAACAGCGAGCGGGATTCTTCCAGGGCTTTCCCTTCGCTTTCCAAAAGTGACTTGTCGTACTCGTCAACAAGAACAACTACGCCAAGCCCTGTCTTTTTGTGGGCCGCCTCAAGAAGCACATTAAACCTTGACGGAAGATTCTCTTTTGCAATATTAGGATTTTTTCCGTAGACTTCTTCCCATTTTGAAAGATGAACATTCAAGACAGTCGCAAGGTCAAAGGAAGAATCATATTTATTCTGGTTAAAATCAAAATAAAAAACAGGATATTTTATCCAGTCCTGCTCAAGCCCGGCAATTTTCAGGCCTGTAAAAAGCTCTTTTTTGCCCTCAAAGTATGCGCGCATGGTGGAAATCAAAAGGCTTTTTCCAAAACGGCGCGGACGGCTCAAAAAATACTGGCGGCCTTCTGCGGCGAGTCTGTAAATAAATTCTGTTTTATCAACGTACAAAAAGTTTTCTTTTCTTAAAATTTCAAAACTCTGCACGCCGATTGGAAGCTTACGGATATTCATAGGGGAATTATAACATAAAGAAAACAGAAATAAAACTGATTCAGAGCCACTAAAAATCGCCTGTGCAAGTGGAAACTCCATAAAATCATCAATCATTACATACTCAATCAAAGAAGAAGAGCCTTCTTCAAAAGCGTTGACTATTTACCCTATGAGAGCCTGCAACAAAAAAAACAACGGATTTCCGTGCAAATATTACACAAAAATCCGTTGTTATAGTGTTTATAAATTACTGCCGGAAGAGGCTATTTCTTTTGAGCCATTTCGATTGCACCAGTATCAATACCGTAACCAATGATTGGATTTGAAGTATTATTACCGTGTACAATTGTTGCATTACCAACATTCAATGTTGAATTTGAAACAACTTGACCTGGAGCAACATCGCCTGTAGACCAGTTAGAATTACTTGTAAATACCTGAGCCTTACCATTTGAATCGCGCCAAACACCTACATTTATAAGGTCATCATTTGGAATGTTGCTTGTTGGAACAATACTTACTTCCCAGTCGCCTGTGTAACAGTCTTTATTGTCAACACCAGCAGGAATAGTTCCGCTTACACCATTTGGAAGATATGCAATCTTTGCGGCAAGAGGAGTTCCCAAATACGCGTTCATCTGATAGCCGATATAAGGAACCCATTTTCCAGAAACATTCTTAGCAAGGTCGATTGTACATTTTGCACCAACAGAACCAAATGAATCTACAGAAACAATTTGTGGAGTTGCCGTATACGATGACATATAAGCGTATTTCAAATCACTACCGCCTTTGTTGTCATAATAAGCAAAGTGAATACCGCCGTCAGAATCGGATGCAATCTTTACATTTATACCACCATTTGAATCCACAACTTTAGAAACCCAAGTATTGCTTGTAGTTGGATTTGTGTTATACGCCATGCAAAGTTGCATATTCTTGCTATCATACCAAGAAACAACCGCAACAGGATTTGAAGAATCTTTGTTCACAATTGCAAGAGATACATATTCACCAGCACCGCCGTTTTCAGAAGTTGAATAAGCATCTCTAGCACCAGTAACACCACTTGCAGCTACAATTTGAATTGGAATTCCAGAATTATTATTATAGCTATATTTTACATAGGAATCTTTTAAATTATTAGGACGGCATCCAGTATCATATTCTCTTGCTTGAGCTGCACCTGTATATTTAGAATCTACAATATCATCCAGACCGTATGAATTCTGAATTCTTGAAAAAGAATTGTCATCTTTATTACTTATCTTTCCATCAATATTGTAACTATCGTTTCCTACTGTTCCCCATCGGAATCGAATTTGCTTTACAGGTCTATCATAATAAGCCATAAATACATAAGTCAGATCATTTTTTATAAATGTATCCATTGAAACAGATTGAATTCTGTCAATATCTGTAGTCCAACCAGATGAATCTCCATTCATAGGAATCGAAGAAGAATCCAAACGACTAGCATTCCAAGTGTTTGCATAATTCATATTTTGATTCATATCAGATATTGGCAACGGAGCTTCTCTACTAAAGAACTGAAAAAATGCACTTTCATTAGCTGTAGAAGTATCAGTACACATAGCAGCACCATAAGAATATCCATTATCATCAAATGCAAATGTATTGTGACTAAAACCTCCATAATTCATTCCAAATGGAATTTGAGAATAATTTGTACTTCCTATACCAGAAATAGCCCCCCAATTATCCTTATATTGATTTGAATTATATCCCGGCATATTAAAGTACAAAATACTGTTTGCATAACTAAATCCTGGAACACCTGTTTTTGGATTTATTTTCATTGTAACATATTTTGCACCGCCATTCTTCGGTTCAGCCGCATTCTTGAACTGCCATACATCCGCGTACAAATCATCGGTCAAAGTGTTGTTGTTCACGTTGTTCGGCTGCTGGTTGTATTCTTTTGAGTTGTCGTTCATGTTGTTTATTGCGTTCAAAGAATTTACAGAAACCGTAAATGCACCGGAGTTTGCAGTTGTTCCAGTAGTTCTTGTAGCCTTATTAGAACCGCTGACAATATCGCTCAATGAAACTTCTGTTCCGCCAGGACTTAGTGCAGTTCCATTCAATGCCACAGTAGGTGTTCCCAAGTTAAAGCCGTAGAATGTTATGCTTTCATCTTCATGCAACGGATAGCGGCCTGTTGAAGTTCGTGCGTAAACACTAGAAGCGCTGCGGTAGAACGCGCTTAATTCAGTTCCTATTCCTGTTACATACGGCACAACGTCAACCGTGTACATTGCCGTTTTTGCACTTGCGGTTGTTTGAACTGTTCCTGTCGCACTTGTATTACTTTTCCAGTCGGTTGCGGAAATTGTAATCTTCTTGTCTTTTCCAGCAACGCCTGTAAGTTTTTCTGTGTCTACAACAAGCGTGTACTTTGCCTCGTGTCCTTTCTGGGAAATTGAAACATCTTCCACACTGAACGAAACAATTCCATCTGGCAAAGATGAAGCAACTTTCCATTCGCCGCTTGGATACTCTGCAAGTTCTGTAGAATCAAAAATATCTGCAAAACTCATATTAATAGAAGAAATTCTTACGTTATCTGTTACAGTTCCTTCAATCTTGATTTTTCCGGAAACCTTTGGCTTTTTCAAAGAAGAACTATCTCCGTAAGCATTCATTATTTCAGAAGTCAAATCGCCTTCAAGCTCAATGTGGCCTAGCAAGTTGCCATCATCATCTTCATAAACGCTGTTTTTAGTCTTGCTTTCCCAATAGAACGGAGTAATCGTTGGAACAGGATTATCTTTTTCCTCGCTTAAAACTGTTACAGGAATCATTAAATGAGCCCACTGGCTGTCTGTTCCCTGAGTTGTTTCTTCTGTTGAATCCCAGAATGTAAAACTCAAATATCCGCTTGTTACAGAAGAAAGGACAATTCCGCCCTTGTCAGAAATCAAATCTGCATAAGTTACGCCTGATGTATTTGTTGACTTGTCCGCAAACTTTCCGCCGTTTTTCAGAGAATCTTTTGAAGTCAATGCTGTAACAGTTCCAGTTGACTTGGCTGTATAATCAGTACCACTGTTTGAACTGCTTTGATTCAATATGTAACCCACAGAACCGTTTCCGCCTACAAATTCCGGAAGAACTGCAAGTCCGCTTATAACCTTAAAGCTGCCGGATTTCAACTCAACTTCACTCTTTAGATTTGTGCTTTTTGAATCCATCGCAGAATAGAAACTGAATTCACCAAATTCTGCACCCTCTGCTGTGCGGTTGTTTACAGTTTCGCTATCAAGACCAGTTATTGGAGCGAAAGAAGCATCGTAATCAAACTTGCCGTTTCCGTTCAAATCGGTTGCAAGCATAACTTTTGCAATGCGAGGGCGGTTGTTTTCTACTTTTGTAGCAATTGAGCCGTAGTTTATGTTTCCGGCCTTATCGATTGCAACAACGTGAATTGTCAAAGGTCCGTCAGGAATATTTGTGGAATCAACACTTGCAGTCCATGTGTAGCTTGAACCTCTAGAAGTTATTGTTTCAACCATTCCGTCGCCATCGTCGTTTTCTACACTACCGTCAGTTTTCAGAGTTTCCACAATCTGATGGTCAATTACCTGGCCAAAAATAAGTTCCGCCTTTGTAAAACTTGTTGAAACAGATTTAGAAAGGGTTATTTTTCCGCTTGAAGAGTCAAAATCTGTAATCAGGCAGTAAGTTCCCGCAATGCGTACAAGTCCGCCTTTCTGTATGAACGCCGCAGTTGAAGAAGTCTTAAAGTTTTCAGATTTGATAGAATATTCATCGCCCTCTTCTCGTGTTACGTCAAAAGTCTGGACGGCAAATCCTTCGGAAGAAATATACGGTTTTGCGCTGGTAGAAGATTCTGTTTCGCTAGAAGCAAGCACAAGCTTTGTATCGCTCTTCATTGGATTGTAGATTCGTTTTCCGTCGACAGAGCCATCACGTTCAAAAGTTGCAACGATGTACGCAAGACCGCTACCAGCCTCTACAACGGTGTCGCCGAACGTAAAGTAGCCGTTACTGTTTACAACCGTAGAATTGCCGCTTTCTGTTCCAAGATTTTTGCTCAAAGACAATAAACGCAAATCACTTCCGATTTCAGTTGACTCAGCGCCGCCTGTCTTGTACATTCCCGGTTTTGTAGAGTCAATGTTTATTACAACAGACTGGGAAGTTTCGCCCGTGTTGTCATCTTTTGCCTTTATAATGTAATTAATCTGTCCGCTTTCGTCTGTCTTTAGCGGAATGCAGAGATTATAAGTATCCGTGCTGTTTTCAACATCTGTAAGCTCCAGGTCAATGTTATTTACGGAAGAAGAAGTTGTCTGTTTTTCAAAAGAAACGGTTTTTACCTTCTCGTTGTCAGAAATTGTTCCCACAAGATAGAATTTGCCGTTTGCCTTTGCCATAATGTCGCTTATATACATTCCGGAAATATATTCCTGCTCGGTAACTGCCGTTAAAGTTGACACAGTAGAAGAATCCGCCGTAACGCTTGTTCCGTACTGAACAACTTTAAGGTCTTTTATAACAGGAACCTCGCTGTCAATATTTACAGTCACAACATTTGACCAGCCGCGTGTCTTGCCATCTTCATCATAAGAAGAAGCCCTGAACTTTAAATAAGTCTTTCCGTCAGAAGATTTTGTGATTTTGTCTGTTTCAACTGAACGTTTCCAGCTGTTTGTTCCGTTTGCAAGAATATACCAGTTGGTTGAATCGCCCTTAAGGTTCTTTTTAACCTCTGTTCCAGCCCATACCCCCGTATCAGAATTAATCAGAGTGTAGTCTTCTGAATCAAAATTGCCGTCGCCGTTTGCGTCAATCTGAATGCGTACATCTTTTACAGAAACATCATCGCTTGCGCCGCCGTAAATTGTAACAAGACCGCTTGTAGTGCTTCCTTCTTCCGGAGAATTTACCCAAACCTTAGGTGTTCCGCCGTCCGGGTCAACAATTACATAAAGATCTTTTCCGCTAGAATCTTTTGTACGGATTGCCTCGTTGCCGCAGGTATCTTTTACCATAAAATAGATTGGAACTTTCCAGAGATTTTCATCTTTTGTTCCGTAAAGCTCAACGGCGTAAACATTTTTGTTGTCTTCTTTTGCAGCCACGTAATACAAAAGACTGTCTGAACTTTCTGCCGCACCGCTTGCAAACTGAATTTCCCATGAATTGGAATTTCCTACTTCTTTCCAGCCAGAAGAAATAGTTTTAGTTGTATCATACAAATTTTTCTGGTCAACAGTAGGAATCAGATACCGGATTCTGCTTATTGAAGAGGCGTTGTCCTGCGCAATTCCCTTGATTGTAGCCGCACCAGTAATCGCATTGCTTACGGTAGCTTCAGGCGAAACTATTTTTATGGTAGGAGCTTCTGTGTCTATAGTAATCTGCTCAATGCCCTTTCCTTCAAGTCCTGCCTTGTCTTTTGCGGTAACCGCAATCTGAACAGAACCACCAGTCATTCCGTTAATACTTATTCCGTCTGAAATATATTCATACGGCGAAGCTGTGCTTTTTGTTGTAAATGTTACAGTCTGTGCAGTGCCGCCCAACTCAAGGGTAAGCGGATTCTCTGCAAGTCCTACATCCTCCGTAACAACGGCTTTTACATAAAGATATTCTGATGAGCCAAAAACGCTGTTCGTAGTCTCATAGCCAGAAGTTGCCCCGCTTGAAGTCCCGTGCGCATAATAAACTTTTACCGCCGGAGGAGTTTTATCGTAAGTAAATTTTACAGATTGCGGAGCAGACTGTGTTTCAGTTCCGATTTTTAACCTTGTTCCGTTGGTAGCCCCAGAATATTGCGTACAGAAAGTTGTTTCAACGCTGTCAATTACACAGAATTCAAAAGAATTTTCACCTTCGTCTGTAAGAGTAATTTCCCAGTCGCCTGTAGTCTGCGCAACAGTAATTTTTGTCCAGCCGTTATCATTGCTTGTTGTAGGCAGCAATTTTGACGCATTGTAACTGGCTGATGAAATATACCACATTCCCTTTACATCACCGTCATCGTCGCTTACAAAGCCTTTAAAACTTGAACGGCTTATAACAGAACCTTCAAACCTGCTTATGTCGCTGAACGTAATAATAGGGCGGTCTGCGTCAATATCAACCTTGAACTTGTATTCGTAATTTTCGTCAGGTTTTTCTGTACTAAGGTTTGTGTTTCCTGCCTTGTCTGTAAACGCAACCTGGAAAGCATATGTTCCTTTTACAGAATTCAAAGGTGCTGTAGTCGTATCAAAAGTCAAAGACCACGTCTGACCGTCGCAGTTAAATGAATCATCAACAACACTAATATCATTCCATTTGCTGTTGTTGTAGAACTGCAGCACGGGTGTTTTTGAAGTATCAACATTATTGTCTGCTATTGTTCCGCTGAACGTAACCTTATTGTTAAGCGCAGACTGCTCATTCTTTTGTGTTCCTGCCGTTGTGTGAGAAGTTATCTTTACCTTAGGGGCAGTTGTATCAACAACAAACGAAGAAGTCTGCATAACCTCGGAAACGTTTCCTGCATTGTCCGTTGCACGAACATAAATTCTGTATTCACTGTCGGATAAACCTGTAAGAGGAATTTCTATAGTCTTTGGAGAATCCGAAGTTCCGTATTCGTTTACATCTGTTGAACTTACAGATTCCGTTACAAGCGTATTGCCTGTAAATTTGCTGTTGGTGCAGAATTCAATCTGTTTAATTCCGCTTGTTGAATCTTTAAACGCATAAGAAACAGTGATTTTGTCCGTATTCTTCTTACACAGGTTTTCATCAATCTTTAATTCAACTTTTTCAGGAGCAGTAAGGTCAACCTTCATTACGTGTGTAAGAGACACTGCGCGGTTTCCTACTTTATCTTCTGCATTAAACGTAATGTCTGTAGATTTTGTTTCCGCAAAATCATTTATTGTAGTTGAATATTTGTAATAATTCTTTTCTGATGCGCTTTCATTTCCGTCTGCATCGCACGCTTTGCCCCGGGCAAGTTCACCGGAAACTGTATCCGTTCCAATTCGGTAAGAATAAGTAACTTTTTCTATTCCGCTTGCCTCAGAATCATCAGCAGAGCCTTTTATATCCGCGGCAATCACAGAAAGAACAACCGACGAAGAGTTTTTCCATTCGTTATCCTTTAAAACATTTGTATCTTTTGATAAAGACGGTTGCGTTCCGTCTGCCTTTAGAACAAGCTCCACAGAAGAAGAATTTCCTGCCACCGCCGTAGCCTTGTAGTAAAAATGCTGAACACCGTCTTTTATGCTTGCGCCTGAAATTGTGTCTGTCCAGACAATTTTTCCGTTCTCAACTTTTGCCGTAATGGCAGAAACAGATTCCCCTTCAGAAAGTTTATATTTTGCCTGGGCAGTGCCTTCGACACTCCACGTTGCCTCACCATCTGATGTCTGTTCCTTCATTACATAGCGTTCGATATTTGCCAGTTTTTCAAGGGAAGAAAGTTCAATCTTTCCGGAAATTGTTGTGTTAACCGCAGCCTTTACAAGAGTTTCGTTATTTGAAATTACAAAAGAATTAGTTTCCGTGTTTACAGCATTCGTCAAAGAGATAGAGAAATTTCCTTCACTTACAAGAATATAACTTTCAGCCGTAGTTGTATGCCATTTTTGGTTTGCTGTTGAAGCAGTTGCATACCCTGTATCAAGAACATCCAATTGAATCTTATATTTTCCGGCCGTTTTTGGAAGAACATAAGAAACTGAATAAGAAGTGCTTCCGTCCACCTCGTACTCAACAGGATTTTGGGCAGCCTGCGCCGCATTTTTAGAAGAACTCTGAGCCTGCAGCTGCGCGTCCGTTATAGAAACCGCCCCGTCTGTTCCGATAATTTTTCCGTTTTCATCATAAATTGTTAATTTAATAGAAGAAAGTCCATCATCATCAGTAATCGTAAAATTCGCGGAATTGTTGTTTTCTATTCCAAAGACATTCTGGCCGTTAGTAACATTTGTCCAGCCATCTCCAAGTTCTGCAGCCGTCTTACCATTTGAGAAAGAAATTACCGGTCTGTCCGTTGCCTGGTTCACAAAAACATCATTTCTTGTTTCCTCAGAAACATTTCCCGCACTGTCTGTTGCAACAACTTTAAGCGTCAAAGTTGAATTGTCCGCAAATTTTGTTGTGTCAATATCCTTTTCAATTGTAGAATTATTTCCGTCAAATAGCGTTTCTGTAGTTGTGCCGTCCGAAACCGTAGCCTTAACATTCTGAAGATTTGTATCTGTTGCGACTGCAGAAAATTTAACTGTTCCGTTCACAATGTGTTTTACCGCGCCGGACACTTCTGTTTCTTTTTTCGCAACCGGAGTAATATCGTTGATTTTTATGTCCGGCTTTTTCATGTCAACCGTAAATGACTTTGTATCTTTTGATTCAAGCCCAGTCCTGTCTTTTCCAGAAACTGTCACCGAATATTTAAATCTTTCGCCGTTTTCTGGTTCAAATGATGAATAATCATTCACATAATTTTTTGTACCATTTGAAAAATCCGCAATATTCCAGTCCGCAGAAAGTTTGCTGTCCGTAAAATTAAAGCTCGCCTCGCCTGTTATTGTCGCGACATTTTTAGCGTTTATTTCATCAAAAACAACGATTGAATAAGTTACTCCGGCAAGCTCCGTTTCTTCCGACTTTAAAGTGCCGGAAAGTTTTACATTTCCAAGAACATTTGTCATTGCTCCATCTGCAAATCCATCTATAACAATAGCCGGCGGAGTTCCGGCAGATTCGCCCACAAATCCGTAATTATTTTGAGTCAGCAAAGGAAGTCCGTCTATATCACTACCGCTTGCCGCAAGCACATAAAAACTTCCCTTTGTGATTGTAGAAGGAAGTTCTATTGTTTCTGTAAAAGTTTCTGTCGAGCTGGAAGAATTTTCTGAATAATCCGCCAAAATCCGCGCGTTTGATGTGGCTTCCACAAGTTCTTCAGAAGGATTTTCATTTCCGGCGGCCTTTAGCTGCTCCTTTGCCTTTTCCACAGCAGAACTATAATAAGATTCCGGTTCTGAGCGGATTTCATCCAGTTGTTCTACTGTGCAAGAACTGTAAGGGCCGAACATATAGACTTTTAAAGTTGAAGGTTTTACATAAGTTCCGTCCAGTCCAGCCTGAGCCTTAAAAGTCAATGAACTTTTTTTCGCGGCTTTGTGGGAAGCAAAAGTTTCCGCCTCGCTGTCATCAAATGCAAATCCCATAATTTCATAAGTAGGATTTGCGTCTTTGTTCAACTTGAACGAAAGCGGAGTTTCAGAAGTTTCAGTTTTTTTATTGGTCAATACTGCAAGTATTTTCTTAATTTCATCGTCCGTTATTTTTGAATAATCAGTTCCAGACGTCTGTCTATTTTTTAAAGTTGTATTTTCAGAGTTTGCGGAAGTTTCTGCAGCCACTTCATTGTAAGTTCCGTTTATGATTTTCATAAAATCTGCGGCAGAAAGTCCGTATTTTGACTTTTTGCTCATAAGCTCATCATAAATGTCATCGTTTAAATAAAGACCACCGCTTGTTGAGTTACCAATTGAGTCAGCAGAACTGCGCAAAGGATTCTGCCAAACGCCAGCAGAATCTTTTAATGTAACGCTGGCATATAACTGCTGATCTCCCCCCCCCTCAACATCGTAAACATTTAAATAATTGTTGTGCAGCTCGTCCGCGGAAGCCGTTCCCAAGGCAACATCCGGATTGTAGCGCGCAAGGGTAACGTTTATTCCGTCTGTGTTGTCAACATTATTTTCTACAAGAGTAGCCTTTGGCTCGCCGCTCATATCCGCGGAAGCGTAAACTTTCAGCTCAAGCTCGTAAATCTCGTGTTCATCTGCGGCGGCTCCAACAATCTTTAAGATTGAACCGAACGAAGATGGAGATTCCGCTTTTGTTGTTCCAGGATTTCTTATAACGAAAACAGGAGCAGTGTTATCAATGTCAAAAGTTCCAAAGCCTGGCTGTGACTTCTGCCCTGAAGTATCTTTTGCAATAACGCTGAATGTGTAAGTTCCATCCTTTAATTTGTATTCACCGTTGCTGTCCGCCTCATTTATTTTTATCTGCCAGGTCCCGTCATTTCCAGGCGTTACAGTTCCAAGCGAAAATTCTTCTTTAGTTGTTGTGTTTGTCGCAGAAACTGTAAGTGAAGCAACACCCTTATCGTCTGAACAGTTTCCGGCAAGATAAAACCAGTCGCGGATTGTGCTGGAAGCCGGCGGATAAGTCACCTCAACCTTTGGCACTTCTGTATCAACAGATTCACCCAAACCAACTGAACAAGAAAACAAAAGCAAAAACACAGATAAGCCAACAAAAGATAATATCAACGATTTTGCAAACTTTTTAAACATAATAGAACCGCCCCGTACTTTTTTTTACATTTTTTGATTTTTTGCATTAGACAGAAAAAAACACTTTTTTTGCTACATTATATTTTCCACCCATTTTTAAAATAAATCAAAGTTTTTTTACAAAAGATAGCGGGGGGGGGCTTGCAAATA
>CAVGBY010000063.1:0-11712 GCA_963627355.1 uncultured Prevotella sp.
GTTGACCGCAAAAAAGTTGCCGCGATGGTTACGGCGCAAAAGGACGCTCTGACCGCAAAAATCAAAAAATCGCTTGGCCGACGTGGAAAAAAATACGGAAGCGATCTGGATGTGATTCTGAACAAAAGCTGGGAAGACATAATAAATATTCTTTCTGGAAACGAAAATTCTTCCGGCAAGGCGGATATTTCTTCTGACAGCATGAAAGAAATCCGCAAAATTTTTGAGGAAGTGCTTTCAACAAATACTTTAAAAGTTGAAAACCTTGAAAATGCGCCAAAAACAGATAAGATTCTGCCGGCCGAACCAGAGCCTTTGGAAGAAATCCCGGAGGCGGAAACATTAGACGAAGCGGAGCCTTTGGAGGAAGTCGAGTCTTTAGAAGAGGCAGAGCCTGTTGAAGATATTGATTCCGCGGAAGAAATTGAGCCTTTGGAAGAGGTTGAGGAAATCGAGCCGATTGAGGAACTTGATGATGCGGAAGAAATAGAACCTGCAGAAGAAATTCCTGAGGTCGAGCCGGCGGAAGACGTTGAAAATCTTGAACCGCTGGACGAAGTTAAAGACCTTGAAGAAACTGGGGAGACCGAACCTCTTAAAGAAATAGAAGAAGCAGAGCCGCTCGAGGAACTTGATGATGCGGAAGAAATAGAACCTGCAGAAGAAATTCCGGAGGCGGAGAGTGCAGAAGATTCTTCTGAGCCGAACGGATTTGAGCCGATTGAAATTCAAGGCTATGAGCAAAAAATCAGCACAAAGGACAACAGCGTAACTTTTGTTCCGGACGAAAATTGCGACAGAAGCAAATTTGAAGGTTCAGAATCGCTCGTTATAACAGACAAGACAAAATCTGCGCAGGAAAATTTAGACGAAGATTTTGCAAAAGATTTTATTATCTACAATCCGTTTGATTTTACTAAAGAAAAACTGGAGAATTCCGATTCTGAAAATAGTGATATTGATTCAGAAGAAAATCTTGAACCGCAAGAGGACGCCGCTCCTTTGGAAGAACTTTCTTCTGAAAAGGACGGATTTATGTTCACTACTTTTGCAGAAAACGATAACAACGTGACAGAATTGCCATTGGACGCAATCGTTCTTGGAGAAGACGGAGTTTTTCATATTTCGTCAGATGTTTCAAAAATCGAAATGCCGATTGACGAAGACTTTAAGAAACTTGTTGACTCTGTAATCCACTAAAACTTTAATCCACAAACAGCCGGACTAATCGTTGTGGACAATGCAGCTTTTCATAAGAGAAGCAAAAAGATAGATTTTCTTGTAGATTGCAACGCAGAATTCTTTAAGCGGAACGTCAATATAATGTTCTAGCTCCTTGCAGTTTGAAACAAGAGTTGGCTTTTGCTTCTGCAGGTCTTCCACAAGAGATTTTATGATTTTTCCGATTGTAATCAAATCCCTTGAGCTTTCCATTACAAATCCATAGGCAGTGTCATTTGCTTCGGAAATCAGCCGGTTGACTATATTTTTTGAACTTGCGTCGCGTTCAGTCTTTGGAAGGAGCGTTTTTATCTTTATTCCAATCATTGAATCTTCTGCAAGGGTGTTGTCAAACTCAATTACTTTATCAGAAATTGTAAGCAGATTGTTGTAGCAGTCTGAAATCTGGGTTGTAAGAGTTGTGGAATTCCACGTTCCCCGGACAACAACAACATCGTAGAATTCGCGCAGGTCTTTTTTTACAACTTCAATCAAAAATGTCTTTAGGTAAGAAAGAGCCTGGCAGTTGTCAAAAGAGTTCAGTTTTTTCTGTTCAAATATTGTGTTTTTTGAATAGGCATAATTGCTCAAAGTCATTACTTCTGTTTCGCCAAAAAGTTGGCTGGCAAAATTATTTTCCGTGGCTGAACGTTCTTTTTCTATCAATGAATTAATTGTGTTTTCAACATCGTTTTTAAGCTTGTCAAGGTACGGTTCAACAATATTTGACTTTAGAATCTGCACATTAGGCTGGTAGTTCGGGTCTGCGGAAGAAAGTCTTATTATCATCTCGAAAGTCTGCGCATTTTTTAAAGCCACAAGACGGGCTATAATTTTTTTCCACACTCCAAGTGAGATAGGTTCTTGTCCGCCTTTAAAAGCCCTTAAAAGTTTTAGGGCGTTCGTCCAGTCAGAGTCAAAAGGAATATCCCAGATTGATTCAATATAATCTTTCAGGTCGTCGGCAATGTATTCTGCGTTCACGTGCTCAAAATGCGGAGCTGCCGAAAAATTATTCTCGCGGATCTGCTTGTCAAATTTTTTAAGAAAGAAATAATAGTCAAATGTTGAAACTGCCTTAAGGGCAAGAATCTGCTGGTACAGGCTGTCGATTCTGGTTATTTTTTCGACTGTAAAAAAATCGTTCAGTTTGGAAAGTTTTTCTTCAACCTGAGTTTTTAGATGGTCAAGGGGAATCTTTTTGCTCATTCCGACAATAACCTGTTCATTCAGGCTGTCTTCTAGAGTGCGGATTTCTTCCGGGATTTCAAAATTTATTACAATCTGCTTAAGAGTGTTAGGGTTTTGTATCGAGTTGAACAGATTCTGGAGCGGGGAAACAGCCTTGTAAAGTTCAAAAAAGAGTTTTCCCAGCGGCGGAAGAATTTCGTTTCCGCTGTATCTATAGAATTTATTGAACCGGCTTTTAGAAAGTTTTTTTGCGATTGCGCGCAGCTGACGTTTTTTTTCGGCATCAGAATCTTTTCCGCCAAACAGCGCCGCCAAGATGTTTTCAAAAAATCCAGATTTTTCTTTTTTTTCATTACCCATAATTCTATTTTTAAATGATTTTCGTATACTGTCAAGAACATAGAATTTTTATAATAAATCAAGTATATTTATAAAAGTATATAGTATGAATTTTGAGTTTTACTGAAAAAGAATTAAGAGCGTAGTCAGTGGTTTGATTTGTGAAGACTTTGGGCGATTGGAGAAATTAAAGTGCGGCGCACCCAAATTCTTACAAGCGCAGCGCGAACCCAATCCGTCTGTAACAAATTGAAACTCTGACGAGAGCGTTTTTTCAAGATTTATAGAAACTCAAAATTCCTGCTGGTTCATTAGGAGATTCCGAGAGGTATTTTATGAAAAAATCAGTTTTTGTTCTTGCAACAAGTTTTTTTTCCGTGGCTTTATTTGCTTACAATCCACCTGCTGGCGGTCAAAGCATTTTTAATATTTCAAGTCCTACGCAGCTTACGTCTGCTTCTTCTGCGGCGGGCGGTGGAATTTTCTATCCGGGACCTGATTCCGTTGCGTTCAACCCGGCGCTTCCTAGTTTTGAGGAAAGAGTCCAGCTGGACACAGATTTTTCAGTTCTGGCAAATAAGGGCAGCGGCAGTTCTGGCGGCGCATTTCAGACTGGAATTCTGATTCCTATGAAAATGTTCAATTTTAGCGGACTTTTGAACGGAGTTTTTCTTGGTGCGGATGATATGGACGTTGAAAATTCCCTGAACCTAAAGGCAGGTTTTTCAAAAGAAATAACAGAACGGCTTAGCGTGGGAATAAATCTTGATTCCGGATATTTATGGGGAAACGGTTCTGACTGGTCTTTGGGCGGCGGAATCGGCGTACTTTATAGAAGAGAATTGTTAGGCGCTCTAAAAGATTTTAGGATTGGCGCTTCGCTTTTAAATCTTGGAAAGTATTATAAGACAGGAAAAATTCTTGGTATTGATGAGTCAAAGGATTCTTCTGTTTTTCCTAATTTTGTAACGCTAAAAACTGGTGTCGGCACAAATTTTATAAAAAATGATTTGATTGAGTTCGGCGGCTCTTTTGATATTACGACGCAATGCTTTCAGAATGTCGTGTTTGACATGGGGCTTCAGGTTGGCATAAAAAATCTGATTTTTGTGAATCTTGCGGAACGGATTGACGTTTCTGAATGTGCTTATGGCAGCCCGGATTTGCTTCCGGCGGTTGGAGTGAGCGTAAAATTCAATCTGAACGCAAAAAATAACTCATATTTGACTGCTCATAATTGGGAAAAAAGTGAGCTTCTTGCTTCTGCGGCATGGCAGCAAAAATATGAAAATATAGAAGTTGTTTCGGCTGGTTTAAGAGTCAAACTTGGTCAAAAAGACGTTGAACCGCCTGTAATTAAAATTTGGGATGAAGAATAATCGGAACTGAATGGAGACTAAAATGAAAAGAAATTCTTTTGTAAAAATCGCGGCGCTTTGTCTGATTTCTGCTTCAGCCGTGGCTTACGCAGAGCCGGGAATAAAATATATTTCGCCAAATAACGACGGCGTTCAGGATAATCTTACAATTCCGCTGAAAATTTCGGACAAGCACCTTATAAAAGCGTGGAGTCTTGTTATAGAGGACGCAAACGGAAAAGTTGTGCGCACAATCGGAAACAAAGTTGCTCTTCCGGAAAAGGTGAATGCAAAATCTTTTTTTAAGCAGCTTGTGACTCCAAAAAAGGGTGTTGTTGTTCCGGCCGCTGTTACCTGGAACGGAGCGATGGATAACGGAGAAAACGCTCCTGACGGAACTTATTACTATTATTTTACAGCGACAGATGACAATGGGAATGTTGGAAAAACCGGAAAATATGCGGTTGTTGTAGATACGAAAGCGCCGGAGATTACGCTTTCTCAGCCGACGGACAAGATTTTTGGTGAAGGCGCAAAATCTGATTTCTCAATAAAGCAGTCCGGCTCAAAAGAAACAAAATGGACAGGACTTTTTAAGAATGCGCAGGGGCAGGTTGTAAGAACCTTGACTTGGGAAAACAATTCTCCTGAATCTTTTAAATGGAGCGGAACAGACGATGTCGGAAAAGCCGTGCCGGACGGAGTTTATTCCTATGAAGTAACTTCCACGGACGAGGCTGGAAACACTTCTGAAAATGCGGCAATCACAAACATCATTTATTCTGCGGAAAAACCGGCCACAAATATTTTTATTGCCGGAAGCCGTTATTTTTCTCCGGAAACAGATTCTGAGCTTTCAAGCATAAAATTTGAGGTTTCAATTCCAGTTCCTGCGGCAACAAGCGGAAACAAACTTACAAAATGGTCGGTTTCAATTGTTGATTCAACAGGAACTGTACGCCGTTCTTACGACAGTTCAAAAAGCGAGATTCCACCTTCAGAAATTATTTTTGACGGAAAAGACGACAGCGGAAAAATTCTTCCGAATGGAAAATATCAGGCATTTGTAAAAGCCTCTTACTTGAACGGTTTTGAGGCGGCACTTTTAAAATCTCCGGAATTTGTTCTGGATACAACAAAACCTTCTGCACAGCTTGGAATATCTTCCTCAATCTTTGGCGGTGCGGACAAGCCTAACGTAAAAATCTCTATGCTGGATGACAACGCAGGAAAATACGCGACGATTCCCGCATGGTACGGACGTATTTTTAATGCTGAAACAGGAGCGACAGTCCGCGAATACAATTTTGGTCAGTATCTTCCGGACAATATTTTGTGGAATGGTTTTAACGCAAACGGAAAACTTGCTTCTGACGCAAAATATAAATTTGAGCTTTCTGCAACGGATTTTGCCGGAAATAAAGGTGTGATTGTTGCAAAAGACACATTCACCCTGGACACAAAAAAGGCCACATTGCTTCTTTCCTTGAGTGATTCCGCGTTCAGTCCAAACAACGACAAGGTAAAAGATACAATTCAGTTTATGCCGGTTCTAAAGGATGCTTCTGGAATTGAATCCTATGACCTTGTGATTAGAAATGCAAAGAACACAGCGATACGTACAATCCATGGAACAAAATCTTTGCCGGCTTCTATTTCATGGGATGGAAAAGATTCTTCTGGAATTATAAGTTCGGACGGAAATTATCACGCGACATTGGTTGTAATGACAACAAATGGAAATATGATTTCGGTTGACTCTTCAAATTTTGCGCTTGATACAGTTGCTCCTTCGCTTGCGGCAAGCGCGCCTTGGTCTGCATTCAGCCCGGACGGAGACGGAATTCAGGACACAATTCCTGTGACAATAACCGGCTGCAGTCAGGAAAATCTTTGGACGGCGGAAATAAAAGATTCAAAGAACAAGGTTGTAAAACGCTACACTTGGAAAGGAAAAATAAAGACAGGCACAAAAGATTTCTTTGAATGGGATGGCTCTGATGAAGCTGGAAACAAAGTGCCGGATGGAATTTATTCAATTGTAATTTCTTCTACAGATGAGGCAGGAAACGCTTTCAGTACAACAATGTCTGGATTCACACTGGACGCTCGCGAGACAAAGATTTATGTTACAGCGGAAAATGAAGGAATTTCCCCGAACGGCGACAAAATACTGGATACCCAGAAATTCAATATAAAAGCCAGCGTTCCGGACGGAATTCTTACATGGAGATTTGACATCCGCAGCGAAAACGGAACTTCTGTGCGCTCGTGGTCAGACAAGGACAGTTCAAATCTTCCTGCTACAATAACATGGGATGGTCTTGATAACGACGGAAAAGTAGCGGAGGGAACTTTCACCGGAACTTTGAGCGTAACTTACAAAAAAGGAAACAAGGTTGATGCAGTTTCTTCTCCGTTTATCTGTACTGCGATTCCGCCTGTTCTTAGTGTAAAGACCGCGCCTGAATATTTTAGCCCGGACAACGACGGAACGGATGATGATTTGTTCATTAAATTGAGCGGAACTTCAAAAGCGCTGATAAAGAACTGGTCATTCGTGATTGACGATCCTAACGGAAAAGTTTTCTGGCAGATAAAAGGAAATTCTTCTATTACAGAGCGGATTGTTTGGGATGGATTAAGCAACACTCAGAAAAACGCAAAAGGCTACGCGGAACGTGTTCAGTCTGCAATGGATTATCCGTATACATTCACAGTTTCTGATAACCTTGGAATGACAAGTACGGTAAAGGGTGTTATTTCAATAGATGTTCTTGTTATCCGTGACGGTAATGTTCTAAAAATGGCGGTTCCTTCTATTATATTCCGTTCGGACAATGCGGATTTTAAGACTTCAAAAGAAGTTCAGCACGGACTTGACCCTGCAATTGCCGCAAACAACGAGCGTGTCCTAAAACGAATCGCAGAAATTCTGAATAAATTCAAGGACTACAAGGTTACAATTGTTGGGCACGCAAACCGCCTTACAGATTTGGAGGCAGAAGAAACCGAGGACAATATGCGCCAGTGGGGACCGGCTTTGATTCCACTTTCTGCAAAGCGCGCGGAATTTGTAAAAGACTATCTTGTTAAAAAAGGAATAAACGCAAGCCGTCTTTCTACAGTAGGAAAGGGCGGAACAGAACTTGTTGTTGACTACAAAGACAAAGACAACAACTGGAAAAATAGACGTGTAGAATTTATCCTGGAAAAATAACAGGAATGAATTGTATAATGGTTTTTGCCGTGTAAGCCGTGTTCGTGCGTATTGACATAGCGGATAAAATCTTATACTCTGTTAAAACTCACGTGAAAAACATAAGGTAGGTATAGATATGTCTAGAGCTTGTGACATTTGTGGAAAAGGTGTTATGCACGGAAACCATGTTTCTAAGTCTTTTAATCACCTTCGCAGAACTTGGAAACCAAATCTTCTTACTGTAAGAGCTGTTTTTGATAATGGTCAGGTAAGGACAATTAAAGTTTGCACACGTTGCTACCGCAGTGATTTCCTTATCAAAAAGGTAAAGACACCTAAAGCTGCTGTTGAAACAAAATAAACAGACTTTTCCAAAGAAAAACCGCTTTTGACGAAAAGCGGTTTTTTTATTTCCTTTTTAGTTTTTTTGATTTTTTATGCTTCCAGAACAAGTCCGTCGTATGCAGGACCGACAGAGCCGCCGTTTTTTACAATTTCGCTAAGATTTGGATAATCAGGAAGCTGGGATTCTGTGTATTTCAGGATTTCAACGTGAGTCATCAGATGGCAGATATGAATAAACCATGTGTGATGCGGTTTTATCTGCTCCGCAACATCCATCGCCTGCCTAAAACCAAAATGGGTTGAATGTGGCTTTACCCTAAGTCCGTCTATAACGCAGTGTTCAATAATTCCGCCTTTTTCCTTTAAAAGCTGAATACTTTCAGCCGGCACAAAACTTGCGTCTGTAAGATACGCAATCGAATGAATTTTTCCGTCTTTTTTATTCTTGCAGGAAACAAGCCATCCGGAATCGTCAATTTTACCGTGCTTTAACGGAATTGGAGTAACGGTCAGATCACCAAATTCTTTGGGCGGATTTTTTTCAATGTCGGCACAGTCAACAAGGGTAAGTTTGGGCTTTCCTCCGCCAATCTGCGTATTTGGACTAAAAATATAGGCAAACCGGTTTTTTATATCCTGAATTGTCCGGGAATTTGCGTAAAGGCAGATTCCTTTTTTGTTCGCGGAGTTTTCCAGCATTTTGGGGGGAATCCCCGCATTTTCAGGATTGTTTTTCAGTTCTTCAATTTTATCGCTTCCAAGTGTGTGGCTAAAAACCCTGATGTCGTCTAGACCGTGCAGATGGTCGGCGTGGGAATGTGTCAGAAGAATGGCGTCTATTGCCTCTATTCCATATTTTATACACTGCAGCCTGAACTCAGGTCCTATATCAATCAAAAGATGAGTTTTTGTTCCGTTTTTGTTCTGGTTCATTATGTATGCGCTGCACCGGAAACGCTTGTCGCGTTCATCTTTTGAAGTGCAGACATGACAATGACAGGCTATGCAAGGAATTCCGTGGCTTGTGCCGGTTCCCAAAAGAGTCATCTTCATCAGATTATGCCTTCGTAGACAAGTCCCTGCTCGCCGTCCATTGTAACAGAAAGGTCATTCTCAAGGATTTTCTGAGCGTCCCGCACGTTCTGAATCCAGACCAGATCAGGGTTTATCAAAGCGAACTGTTCAGGCGGAATGTCGCTCCCTGTTTCAGAAATAACACCGTGAACAACACGCAGTGCAGGAATCAAGTCTTCTGTTATTCGCCAGCAGACAATAATTGCAGTGCTGTTCATCCGTATCTGGTTTCTGATTTCGTTCATGTCTTTTTCATGGACAATTCTTCCGGACGCTTTTGGAAGTTCCTTGTTCGCAAAACCAAAAACTGTTCCTCGCGCAAGAACATTTCCTACAACAAGAACTTTTATTGTATTTATCATCATCGGGCTGGAAATCGGAATTCCCGCGCAAATCAGAACTTTATCACCCTGTTTTACAGCACCGCAGCGTACGCACTGGGTAATTGCGCTTTGAACCATCATCTCTGAATCATCAGCAACCTGGCAAAGAACCGGCAGGACTCCCCACTGAATCATAAGCTGGTTCGCGACTTTTTTGTCTGGTGTTACTGCAAGAACAACCTGCTCCGGACGGTAACTTCCGATAATTCGGGCTGTGTTTCCGTGCAAGGTTGGAACAAGAACCGCCTTTGCACCGATATTTCTTGCAAGTTTGTATGCGCTGTGGGCAACCATGTGTCCAACTTCAATACCAGGTTTGTATTCCGAGTCAAATTTCCGCATCTGGAAAAGATATTCCTGGCTCTGCTCGGTTGTGCGGGTTATCAAAACCATCGCTTTTACAGATTCAATAGGATATTTTCCCCCGGCTGTTTCTCCGCTGAGCATAACTGCGTCTGTTCCGTCAAAAACTGCGTTGGAAACATCTGTGAGTTCGGCACGTGTCGGGCGGGGATTTACAATCATTGAGTCAAGCATTTGTGTCGCGGTTATAACTGGTTTTCCTGCGGCCCGGCAAACGCGGATAATTGATTTTTGCGCCAAAGGAATTCGTTCCGGCGGAATCTGAACACCCAAATCTCCGCGGGCAACCATGATTCCATCCGCTTCTTTTACAATTTCTTCTATATTATTGAGTCCTTCTTCGCTTTCAATCTTTGCGATAACACGGGCGTTCGCTCCAACTTCTTTTAAAAACGTTTTTATCTGGACAACTTCTTCCGGAAAACTTACAAAACTTGCCGCTACAAAGTCAATGTCCTGTTCTGCGCCAAAACGCAAGTCATCCTTGTCTTTTTCCGACATTATAGGAAGTCCGGCGTGAAGTCCGATCAGATTCACATTTTTCTTGCTTCCGAATGAGCCGGAATTCTTTGCCTCGCAGATTATTTTTTCACCTTGAATCTCAACAACATCGATTTCAACAAGTCCGTCCGCAATCAGAACCCTGACACCGGTTTTCATCTTTTGCGGGGCTTCTTTCCAGGAAATGCTTATGTGGCAAGGTTTTTCACCATTTGCCGCTGTACAAAAACTGTCGTCTGCAACAAGTTCAACCTTGTCGCCTGTGTTGACGGTGATTTTTCCGTCATTTTCTACAAGACCTGTGCGGATTTCAGGACCTTTTGTATCAAGCAGAATCGCCACAGGAATCCGCAATGCCTCAGCCACTCGTCTGACACGTTCCATAGCCTGTTTATGCCATTCGTGAGTTCCGTGGCTAAAATTAAAGCGGGCGATATTCATGCCTGCAAGAATCATTTTTTTTATAGTTTCATCATTGTCACACGCAGGACCAATTGAGCATACAATTTTTGTTTTTCTTGAATACATACTTATATTATACAAAGATTAATTTATTTTGTGAATTTTTTTTCACTTTTATTGATACCTGCCTTTTATTCTCGACATCCTGATTTATAATTGAACTTAAAGTTAAAAGATAGTATATTTTAGGGTAATGAATTTTTTGGGGAAAACCCGATTTCACGAACAGGAGTTATAAATGACACTTGATGAAATTAAGAATTCCAAGATTAAAAATTGGATTGAAGAATGCGTTAAGATGTGTGAACCAGACAATGTAGTTGTATGCGATGGTTCTACAGCTGAATACGACAGATTGATGCAGAAATGCGTTGATGCCGGCTTGGCTACAAAACTTACAAAGAAAGAGAATTCTTTCTTGTTCCGCTCACTTCCAAGTGATGTTGCACGTGTTGAATCACGAACATTTATTTCTTCTGTAAAGGAAGAAGATGCTGGTCCTACAAACCACTGGATTGCACCTGCTGAACTTAAAGCTACAATGAAAGGTCTTTACAAAGGCTGTATGCACGGAAGAACAATGTACGTTATTCCATTCTGCATGGGACCGCTTGGCTCTCCTATTGCAAAATATGGAATTGAACTTACAGACTCTGAATATGTAGTTCTTAACATGGACATCATGACTCGTGCCGGAGAAAAAGTATGGGCTTACCTTGGAGACGACTTTGTTCCTTGTCTTCACTCAGTTGGTAAACCGCTTAACAACGGCGAAAAAGACAATGGTGTATGGCCATGCGCAGACGTTGAACACAAATACATCAGCCAGTTCCCGGAAGAACGTCTTATCTGGTCTTATGGTTCTGGATACGGCGGAAACGCACTTCTTGGAAAGAAATGTTTTGCCCTCCGCATTGCGACTGTAATTGCACGCGAAGAAGGCTGGCTTGCTGAACATATGCTTATCCTTAAGCTTACAAACCCTGAGGGAGAAGTTAAATACGTTACTGGCGCATTCCCTTCTGCCTGCGGAAAAACAAATCTTGCAATGCTTATTCCTACAATTCCTGGCTGGAAAGTTGAGACAGTCGGCGATGATATTGCATGGATGAAATTCGGAAAAGACGGACGTCTTTACGCTATCAACCCAGAGGCCGGATTCTTTGGTGTTGCTCCGGGAACATCTGCTGAATCTAACAAAAACGCTCTTGAGGCTGCCTCAAAGAACACAATCTTTACAAACTGCGCTCTTACAGAAGACGGAGATGTTTGG
>CAVGBY010000064.1:0-11637 GCA_963627355.1 uncultured Prevotella sp.
TTAACGACAGGAAAAGAAAAAGCAGAAGTTTCCAGTATAACTGAAAGATTTATTGCAAACAGAAAGTTTTTCTGTTATAGAGGAAACAAATGCCCCCCCCCACCGCCCGCTAAAACCCCTTGTGACTTTGGGCGGCAATTTCCCAAAATTCATTCTTACATATGGAGGAGCTTCCTCCGTCAAATGAAAACGGAATTGTGATTGGCTCTACCCCAGGAAGAAGAAAATTACTGTTTTTTATAGTCACTTTCAATGATTTTTGACATATATCCAACTGAGAATTTTTCAAGATTCATTTTCTTTGGAAAAACATTACGCAACTCATTTATTTTTTCCAGCAGTTTCTCTGGCGGATTTGCAAAGTCAAACAGGAATTCTGTTGCATTACATTCTTCAAGAATCTGGCAGAAGGTTTCTATTTTGTTTGCAATTATTTTTTTACCGGACGAAAGCCCTTCAACAAGAGACATACCAAAACCTTCATGCAATGACGGAAAAACAAGAAATTCAGCATTCTGAACAAATTCCTGAATCTCCGCATCTGACTTATAGCCTAAAAATTCAATCCGCTTGTCATTTTTTGCAGCAGCCTTTACTTTCTGCAGATATTCGTCATTATCGCAGGAGCCTATTATTTTAAGCGTGAAATTTTCTTTAAGGGACTGAAAAATCTCGACAAGCCGGAGAGTTCCCTTATTTTCTGCAATCCGCCCCCAGCAAAGAAAACTGTTATTTTCAAAAGCAGCAGGATTTATATTTTCAAATTTATGAATATCTGTTCCCGGAATAAGCATTTTTAAATTCTGAAAATGGAACTTATAAGCAATCTGCATGTCATTTTCAGAAACGCAGTAATTCAAATCATAGAATTTTGAATATTTTGACATCCGCTTCATAAAAAGATTTTTCAAAAATAAAAATGATTTTGTATGAAAAATAAATCCATGCGAAGAAAGAAAAAGTTTATATCCGTATTCTGCCTTTTTTAAGGCAAGCGTTTTATACAAAAACTTTACATCGTTCAAATGAACAACATCCGCGCTGGCAAGTTCTTTTTCAAGAATTTTCTTTGCCTCTGCATTTTTCAAATACGTCATTCCTTTTATATAAAGCACGGGAACGCGGATTGTGCGGATTCCATATTCAACAGAATCAGAAAAAATGCCAGAAAACCTGTCGCCGACAAAAATGCATACTTCATTCCCGGACTTTGCAAGTTCAGAAGCAAGATGATTCACATAAAGTTCAATTCCGCCGATGTGAGGAAGGTAAATACCTGTGATTAAAAGGATTTTCATGAATTTTGGGCTCCTAGTTTTTATCCATAAAGTCTTTTAAGTCTGCAAATTTAAGACTTAACATGTAATACAGAATTTTCAAAAGAAAATAGACAAAATAACATTTTCCATTTTCTTTCATAAACTTTTTCTGGCTTTGAATTCTGAATTTATTTGTTTTAGGATTAAAAGCAGATGAGCCGTTGACCTTATGCAGATAATGCAAACCTTTTACTTCGACAAAAGAGTAACCTTTTTTTATAAGGCGAAGAGAATAATCAACGTCTTCATAATAGAGAAAGAAATCTTCATTCCATAAAGGAACTCTCTCTGTCAATTTCAGAAACACAGATGCCCCGCAAATATATTGAATGTAATTTTTCTTAAAACTTTCGCTATAGCGGCCTGTCAGTTTTGAACAGTAATTCAAGCCGTCATTGACAAAATCACCTGAAAAATTTCTCATTTCAAAATACAGGACTTCGTTATCTTTCGGCAGATTTTCATTTAATTTTTCAAAAAAGCCAGTTTCAATTTTTGTATCGTTATTAAAAAACCAAACATAATCGCAAAAATCATCATCGACTTTATTCTGAATTTCACGGAAACCGATATTATTTGCTTTTGCAAAACCATAATTTCCGTCATTTTCAATTAATTTCGCAGCAAAACATTCGCAAAGCTTCCTAAGCGATTTTTTTACAGTAGACTTTGAATTGTTATCGACAACAATAATTTCAACTTCAAAGATTCCTTTGTTACATTCGCGGAGGCTTTTTATGCAATTCTCTGTATCAGTTAAAGAGTTGTAATTCACTAAAATAACGTTAATTCTGTTTTTCATTTTTTGCTCCAATCCAAAGATTTTATATTTCTATCAAGCAGATAAATTGCAATTAAAATAAACAGTAAAAACACAGAGTTTTTAAATATTGTCAATATTCCAGAAACTATGTATGACTCGTTATACATAAATGCAAATGAATAGAAGATGTCATAATAAACAAGATTTACAAAAAGATATTTTTTGTTTAAAAACCAATAATTTCTTGCTTTTTTTATTAAGATTCCAGAAAGAAAGCAGCCTAAAAAGCCAAAGATACCAAAATTGATATAAAATTCATTCATAATTCCAGCCGTTATAAAAACAGCATTCTTTGCAGGTGTAAATTTAAAATTTATACCAAACCATTTTCCGATATTTGTAAGCGGACGGTTCGGCATAATTGCCCCAGGAACAAGAGAAATTAAAATATGGGGAAAAATCGTTGTGCCGTTTTGATATGGAATTTTGTCCGGCATAAAATCGATGATTCTTAGACTCTGCTCAATTCTTGAAAATCGTCCGAAAACGTAACGGAACACAAAATCAAAGTTTTCAGAATCCAATTTTACTTTCTTTACCGCTTCAAAAAATGCAGAAAGCTTCGCAAAAATACTTCTGTCAACACTTGATGACAAAAACAAATCCATTTTTCTATAAACAACGGAAAAAGGAACTATTATAAGCAGAAAAAGAAAAGCAATAATTACAAATTTTACCGGCAGCTTTTTTTTATACAAAACATAGATATACGGAATTACCGCTAGTCCTAAAATAGCACTTCCTCTTGAGCCAGAAAGAACAGCAAGAGCGAAATTCAAAATGACTATGATAATCTCCTCTTTCCAATATTTTTGTTTTTCGCCTTTTATCAAATGAAAAAAGCAGTCAAAATAAATAATTTTTTGAAGAGCCGATTTTGTCATAACCAAAACATCAAGCACAAAAACAGAATTATCCATTTCTGCTGAGTGCGTTGTTTTATATCCCAAAAGCTGCATTAAGACTGTTATGCACAGACAAAAAATACAAATTAACAGAATTGAAGTTCGAGAGGGGTATAATTTAAAACATTTTACTTTTGTTTCAGTGCTTTTCCGCATTGGAAAATTACAGCCGGCAATTATTCCCAAAATACAAAGCCCGACATATACGGCTGATTTGTTATATATCGAAACAGGATAAACGTAATATTTTCGGTTGAGTATATAATTGCAGGAAAAACAGATGAAGGTCATTATTACGATTATTATTTCGGGCTTCAAAGTTAGAATTCCGTTTGTTTTTAGATAGAAAACGATGTAAAAAATCAAAAACAAATTCAGCCAGGGATAAATCGAACATACATCATTGAATTCTGTAATAAAACAGGAACTAATTATAAAGAGACAAAATAAAAGAAAGCCTATTATGTTGAAATTCCTTTTTATGTCTGGATTGTAGGATTTCATCTTTTCCTCTCAAAATTTATAGATTCTGAATCAAGAGTTCAGAATGACTTTAACGGCGACAACGCACCGTGGATTCACCATTTGCAGGTAGTTTCGATACCCACATCTGTCATCTGGCGATTTTTATTTTTGAAGAAAATTGGGAATGTAGGGATTTTGTTTTTAGCAGATTTTTACGGCAGCAAAAGACTTACACTTTTCTGACTGAATCTTCATTTGTTCTGAAAACCTGCACGCCGGAAACTTTTTCTTTTTGAAGATAATTCTGCGTAACAAGATTTTCTAAGATATTTTTTCTGAAATAAGATGAATCCGAAAGTCCCAGGAAAGAAGCAATTTCGCTGGATTTTCGTGCTGTTCCATAGCAAAATGCAAGTATTTTTTTCATCATGGCTACTCCCTTTTGAAACAGGTACAAATTCAATCTGCGGTAAACGGTCGTCTTTTACACCGTCTGTGAAAGTCAAATCAGGCAGCACAAGCGTAAAATGATCTGACGAAGAAAAAATGAAAGGCTTGTGTTTTTTATCTGCACTTTCATAGTCTTGAACAATTTTATCAAATCCTGTTCCGGCTGCTTCCATCACGTTGCACTTTACAAGTACGCCACAAATCAGCTCATTTCTGCGTTTTGAAATCAGGTTAGAAAGATCGTATGTCTTTCCGAGTTTTTCGCCTTCGTAAAAACTTCCGGGCGAAGATATTTCAAGTCTGTCTTTAAACATATCAATTTGAATTTGCGTTCCGTCCAAAAAATAGTCGCGATGGGTAACTGCGTTTATAATTCCTTCAAATAACGCTCGATTGGGAAACGCATCAAGATTTTCACGCGAAGAATCTAGCTTCACAAAGGAATGATTCATGCGTTATTCTACAAACTCCATCATAAAACTTATTGAATCCGTAAGGCAGCCTTTAAACCTGTTTACTGTAATACCCCGCTCACTTCCCTTGTTGAATCCGCCGAACACAGAGCATTGGATTTTCGTCTTTTCGCCATTGTAATTGTCAGAAAACAAAACTGCACCGTTTTTTAGAATTTTGTCATTCGAAAAAAATCCTAGCGACTGCAAAGCCTTGTCTATAAGTTCTCCGCTTCCGTTATGCTCGCTGAAAAATTCAAGCAGTTTTGAAAAATTCGCACGCTCATATTTTTCGGAGAAATCCGTAACATCAAACTGAACACCACGGCTTTTTATGCTCATCGAAATGATTTCCTCGTAAGTTGCGCCGTTCGTAAAACCGTCGCGCCGCATATAAATTGACGGCACGTTTTTAAATTTCACGATTACGGGCTTTACAGCGGATTGAGCAACATTAATACGGATTATAAAAAGCTCGTGCTCATTATTTTCATATCTGATAAACGAAATCTTCAAATCAGGGCGTGGAAAAATATGCTCGTTTACCTGGTTGTTGAAAAAGTTCCTCTCATTGTCGGCTTCTTTTCTTGAAAATCCAATCAGTTTGTTGGACTTATCTTCCACGCCGACAAACAAAACGCCCCCCTCTGCATTTGAAAATCCCGCAACTGTTTTAAGCCAGCCTTCAACGTTATCACGGCTAAGTCGCGACTTGCACTCAAGGTTGAAATTTTCAAGAACGTCAGTTTTTACAATGTCATCAAGAAGCATAAAACCTCAGTAACTTCTAAGAGCGTTTTTAAAGTGTCATTCCGATACTGAATAAAGTTCACTGTACCATTCGGAATCTACAGCAGATGCTGAAACAACTTCAGTATGTTGTTAAAAATCTAAGTTCAATTCAGTTCAAAGTAAAGATCGAAGTCGTAAAATATTTTCACTTCCCTCAAAAATAAAAATGTCAAAGAACGATGCGCTTTTGCGCAAGAATACAGAGTTTGTTTTAGTCTAAGAATAATTATTTCAACTCTAGCAACTCTCCAATTTCACTCTTAAACATCGCAATTTTCTTTTCCGCAGCTTCATAAGATTTGCAGACCGCATTTCTCAGTTCCTTTCTTTTTGATATGTATTCCAATGTCATTTTTACGCTCTCATCTGTAGAAAGTGTTTTTCCATCTACAACATAGTTATAGCCTAATGCACCGAAGAATCCCTCAAATTTTCTGCTGTAAGAAAACGGAATGACAGGAACCTTTGTAGAAAAAGCAGCTATTGTTGAGTGCATTCTGGCTCCTGTAAAAACGTCCATTTGAGAAATCATGCCTTTAAGTGCTGACGGTGAAAAATTATTTTCTATTACTTCTGTTTTCGGATATTTATTGTGCATTTCAAGGCAGAGTTTTAAGTCGTTCTCAACGCTATCAAAATCATCTTCAGTGATTACATGCGGAATTAAATACACTTTGGTAGCATTATTTTCTGATAAATTTTTTATAAGGGTTTCAATATAAACTTTATAATCAACGGTAAGATTAAACTGATTGTTCTGAGTGTATCCGCCGTTCCACAAAAGCCCAGAAACATTTACACCGACTTTTATTTTGTCTGTTTTTATAACACTGGTAAGCTCTGGTTTCAATGCGACAGCAACATCAGTAACAACTTGAACTTTTCTTTTTGTCATTGCAGAAAGCAGTTTTTGCGACAACTCATCACGCGAATAAACGGATTTTGACTTATTTATAACTCTTTTTGCCCAATTATTTGCAAACTTGGTTTTATACGGACCGTAAGTCTGAGGGCCAAGAATAAAGTTCTTATTGTATTTAAGCACGAAAGACTTTATGAAAGTCTGCACACAAAAACGTTTTAAACCATATAAATCTGTAAAACTGTCGCCTTCGGTAAAATCAAAACATAATGAAGAATTTTTAACATCTTGTTTCAGTTCTTTCCAAAATTCCATTTTTTTTACCTGATTTTTTTTGACTACAATGGATAAATTCTGCCACCGTGAAAATTTCAAATCTGCATTTTTATCTTCTGGCATAAAAATATATGCAGTTATATCAAGAGAAATATATTTTTGCGCACATAATTCCTGTAACAAATCAAGGAAAGAATATGCAAGAGCCTCGCACCCCTTGTTGTCTGAAAAAACAGTCAGTCCGAAAAGTGTAATTATCATTTTTCTACATGCCCCTGTATTTCTTTAAAGCCTCGCAAAATTCCTTTGGTGAAGGCATTAAGTCCACAAATTTTACAAGTTCAGCTTTCGAAAGTTCCCACCATTTACATTCTTCAAGACTTTCTATAACTTCATTTGAAAATCTTTTCCGAATTTCTTTTCCGGGATTTCCTACAACAATAGAATAAGGTGCAATATCATGAGTAACTACAGTCCCCGCCCCAACAACTGCGCCGTTTCCGATTTTTGTACATTTGTTTGTGATTAAAACATTTGCACCCATCCATACGTCATTTCCAACCATAAGTTTTTCTCTCTTAATGTCGTATTTTTTATTAACCAAGCCCAATACGGGATTAAAAAAACAGGCCGCCGTTGAAACATGATCAAGTGGATGATTTCCCGCCAAGTATCTTACGCCCGAAGCAAACGAACAGTAGTTCCCGATTTTCGTTCCATCAGGTAAATCCATATATCCGTAAGAACCGATTCCAACTTCAATTCCAAAATATTTTTTTACGGCTTCATGAAATTTCTTGTTCCACTGCTGGTTGTCAAGATTTTTTCCCATCCATCTTAATCTGAGAATGAAAAGTTTTTTTATGATATTCATTTTCCACCTCCAGTCTTTCGCCTGATAAAATCTAAAAGTGCATTCCGTTCATCTTTATTCAAACAAACCGTCAAGCCGAAAAACGATATTGATAAAACAGAAACTGCTACGACCAAAACAAGCCGCAAGAATGTGTCGTTCAGCAGCAAATAGACAGCAAGTGGCAAAATACAGGAACAAAGCGCGGTTATAAAGCACGGCAAAAATGTTTTTAAGAAGTAGTCTTTAGTTTTTAGACCTGTCAGACTGCTGTTTATAAAAACACGAAGAACAAATGCAAGGAATCCGATGAATATTGCCACAAACTGTACCGAACAGGCACCAAAGCCAAATCTTAGCGCGATATAAGCAAACGGCAGGTTCAAAAGTAGCGTACCGCCTACGACACTTTGATAAAGCTTCATTTTTCCACTCGCCTGAGAAAGCGACTGCAAAGGATAGCTGAATGCATCAAATAGAAATTCAATCAATATCAGCCGGGTAAATGTTACGGTCATGTCAGGAACATTTTTAAGCCATAGCTTCAGAACAAAGTCCATTTCAAGATAAAGTGGCAGCAGAAAGACAAACAGAAGCAGAAAAGACAGTTTTGTGCTTTGAAAAACAAGATTGAATGTCCCGTCTTTATTACCTACTGAATAATTCTTTACAATCTGAGGTCTAACTGCCATGTTGAAATTACTTGAAAAACTCATGACGGCAGAATTCACATTCATTGCAATTCCGCGCGCTGCATTTACAACAGGACCAAAAAACATATTCAGCAAAATGTTTGTTATCTGGTTCTTTACGATTCCTGCGCCAGTTCCAAAAAGACACCATCCGCTAAAAGCAGAAATCTCTGTGAATATTTTTTTATTCCATGTTAAAGAAAATTCAGTTTCAGCGTATTTTTGTCTGCAATATGCAAAATAAATTGCAGCAATGACAAATGTAACAAAACTGAGCAGAACGCCGTATAAAACCAGCTTGTCAAAATCAAGGAATTTTAATACAAACACAATCGCAAGTTTTAGCAGGGCTTCAATAATGCTCACATATGCATAAACCGACATATCCTCATGGGAAATAATCAGAGCCATAAAAGGCGCAGAACCAAGTCCAAAAACAAAGCTCAGAATTGCAAAATGATATACAATCAGGGCTGCATTAAGTCTTCCGGCAGGAATAACAAGTTTATTTGCAACGAACCACAATCCAAAGCTCTCAGAAACCAGAACAACAATGAAAATTAAAACAACATATATTTCCAGCGTAATACAGAATATTTTTTTAAGTTCATCTAAATCATTCCGCCCAAGTGCAAAACTGTAAAACCGCTGTGTGGAAGCTGCCATTGCTGTGCTTAAGAAGTTGAACATTGTGACAATTCCAGCCACAACGTTATAAACGCCATAATCTTCCGCACCTAAAACATTAAGGACGACACGGACACTGTAAAGGCTTACAAGAAGTATGAGAATCTGCCTGAAGTAAAGCATAACGGTGTTTTTTAGAATGCGCTTTTTATTAGAAACTTCTTCCATCACGCTCTTCCTAAAATTTTCTTTATAAAATTTTTTACAGGACGGGGAAGAATATGAACGGCAATTCTTTTCAGGCGGAATTTTATATAACCTGGAGTTTTAAGAGACCTGAAATATTTATTTAACTCTCCGTCAATTCCGTTGTATATAGTGTTGCGGGAATCCGGTCTTTCTGACGGATGATTGTAGGCCACATTTATTTTTAAGGTTTCGTTTTCAGGACAGTCGTAAACGTTGAACCTGTCTTTTACGAGTTCAAAAAGTTTTTTGCCCTGCGCAGTGTTCACAGAACAAAGGCTTATACCGTCTTTTGCAGGAATTTCAGGATAATCTTTGTCTGTTCCCCAAAAGTCGCCCATTGTAATGTCACCAATTCTTTGCGTTGATCTGGCGAACGGGCAGACATAGCAGGATTCACGGTATGTTCCGCAAATCAAAAACTGATGATAATAAGGATCGCAGAATCCTTCAATTGTTTTAGTTTTAGTTTTAGTTTTAGTTTTTACTTTTCCTCCGCAGCTCCAGCCTGCAACATCTTTGTCGCGAAAACCGTAATAGATTATTTTTCCGTGATTTCGCTTTCCAAGCCATTCCAGATATTTTCTGAAAAGTTTTGCGCTCGGAACACCGTGACAGATTAAGTCCATCGTAAAAAGATTTACATCATCCTTTCCAAGATATGAACGCAGTCCAGCAATCTGACACGGAGAGCCGGAATAAAGAACACGTTTTCCATTCTTCAAATTCAGTTTTACCAGTTCAAAACTCTTTTCCGTGTTGCTTGTTACATATTTAGAGCCCTGGATTTTATAAACTTCTTCCCTTGATTCAATTCCTATATGATGAACATTCAGGTTTTCATCATAAGCCGCGCCGTAAACGACACCGCCGTTTTCAAGAAAATAAGACGCAATTCCAGCAAAAAGCCCGCCGGAACTGGAATTAGAAAGAATGTTTTTATCATTTAGAATCAATGCATACCTGTCAGGTTTTATCCAGCCTAATTTTACAGGAGACAGAATCGGACATTTCTTTACGCAAAGCCCGCAGTCCATACACTTTTCTGTCTCAACAAAAGGATACAAAAATCCCTCGCTGTTCTCCTGCATAGAAATGCAAGACTTTGGACAACTCAAAAGGCAGGAACGACAGCCGGTGCATTTTTGCTGAGGAAGAATTGAACTGTTTTTTGCTATTCGGGAAGTATTACTCATAAATCAGTTAATTTCCCTCACCTCATATTTTCCGCGTTTATAATTCCACAAAAATCCCGCGAGCTTTGCCTGACGCGCAACACGCTTAAACGAAAAGCTTGCAAACAGGCGGAAAAGCCATTCAAGTCCGAGGCGGATCATAAAATCGGGGGCGCGTTTTGTGTTTCCGCTCCAGAAATCTACCGCACCGCCGTTTCCGAAAATTATTTTTGCGTTCAGTTTTTGCTTATTTTCCCAAATCCACTGTTCTTGAAGCGGGCAGCCTTTGCATACAATCAATATGTCGGGTTTTGCGGCGTTTATTTTTTCTATCAGAAAGTCGCCGGCAAATTTTGTGTAGCCGAATGTCCATTCGATTATTTTTACGTTCGGATGCGTGCTTTCAATACGGAGCTTTGCGTCCTCAAGGTTTTCAATTTTTGAACCGTAGAGATAAACGCTCACTTTTCTGTCGTCAGGAAGATAATCGAAAAAATCGGTTCCAGGATAGCGGTCAGCGGCGGAATACGAAGTGCCGAGTTTTTTGTTGATTGCATATAAAAGATTAATTCCGTCAATAAAATTGTGTTTTGCGCCCTTAAAATATTCATGAAGAAGCGGATTTTTCTGCTGGCTCAAAAAGATTTCTGGATTTATGAACGAAATTATAGACAGAGCAGAATCATCAAGCATTTTCGAAAAAATATTTTTCATTTCCGTGCGGTCAGAAGGAATCGTAAGAGGAATTTCCTCAAAAAGATATTTTTTCATAGTTTATGCTCCCCAACCTTTTTCGCCGGAACTCCTGCATAAACGCAGTCCGCATCTAAATCTTTGTTTACAACACTGCCTGCCCCGACAACGCAATTCCGCCCGATTTTTACGCCTTTACAGACAATTACGTTGCAACCGAGAAAAACATTTTCTTCTAAAAACAAATCGCCAGAGTACCATTTTTTTGAATGAGAATTATAATAATGAGTCAACAGTACCCCCCCCCGAGTTATCGTACATTTGTCCGCAATATGGATTCCAAGAGGATTTACTTCATCTAAATAAACATTTGTTCCAAAGAAAACTTCGCTGCCAATATTTTTGTATCCAATCAGCCTAAAAAGTTTTGCACGCTGGAATCCAGAAATAAAAACACAGTTTTCGATCAGTGGTCTAAAAAAATGAATTAAAATTCTTTTTAAATTGTATTGTGAACGGTGACTACGCATTTTCAAGAACCTCTTCGCCCACCAATTCCCCACCACAGTCATAAATCACCTGCACACCGTTATAACAGCCGGTTTCGGTTTCGGCAGTTTCAACCTCCACGGAACGCGATGTTTTTTTCGGCATAGACGTTGCGGTGACCGAGCCTTTCGAAGCCACAGATTCAATCACACTCTTCCGCACTTCCTCTCCGCCTAGCCACATAGACTCATCTCCATCCGCAACTGGCGACAAAGTGCATATATATAGAAGAATTCGTTCAGTTTTGTCCGCTTTTAGCCGCTCGAGTACAAAAGAAAGCATCTCCTCCGCAATGCCGTTCGGAAAAATCGTTATTTCTTTTTCCGCCCAAGAGCCGCCGGCTTCACTTGCGAGAAAATCGTGCATTTCGTTTATTTTTTTCTGCGTGAATCCGTCCGGCGCGGAGCCGCATAGAATGGCATGTTTTTTCAAGCTGACAACCCCTCAAAAAAAATACA